>DATHRQ010000149.1:0-3814 GCA_035465095.1 Anaerolineales bacterium
CAGCCCAGAAGTAAGATGAATAAAAAATTCACGTGGAATGCTGAAAGCGTATTTCCCTCCAACAAAGCATGGGAAAAAGAAGTAGAGCAGATTATCGCCGATCTTCCAAAGATCAAAAAATTTCAGGGAAAGCTAAAAGAGAGGCCGTCCGTTTTGTTGAAGGCGCTGGCCGCTCACGATAAATTGATCTCGCGTGCGCAAACTGCCGCCATGTATGCCTTATTTTTATACAACGTGGATACGACCAATCAAGAATCGGCCGGTATGCAAAGTAAGGCGATGGGCATGTACGGACAGGTGGGGTCTGCTGTGGCATTTATGCAGCCTGAAATTTTAGCGATCGGAAAAAGAAAAATAAACAAATGGATTCGCGAAAACAAGAAACTCGAAGCATACGCGCACAGTTTTGAAGATCTCTTCCGTAAGCAGGAACACGTTCGTTCCGCCGAAGTGGAAGAAATTCTGGGTTTGGTAAGCGAGCCGTTGAGCGGCGCATCCACATCAACCAGCATGCTCACAAATGCGGACTTTAAATTTGGTCGCATTCAGGACAGCAAAGGCAAAGTCTACGATATCACACAGGGAAATTATGATTCAGAACTGATGCACCTAGCCGACCGAAAAGCCCGCAAAGCCGCATATCAAACATACATGGATCAATATGTCGCACATAAGAATACGCTGGCAACAAATTTGTCAACTTCGATCAATGCCAACGTCTTTTATATGCGCGCGCGCAAACATGAAGATACGCTTTCAGCCTCGTTGTTCGACCTGAATATACCCACAAGTGTTTTTCATAATCTGGTCGATACGTTCAAGAAAAATCTTCCTGTATGGCACCGCTATTTTGAATTAAGACGCAAGGCGCTCGGGCTGAAAAAGTTCGCCTATTACGACATGTGGGCGCCCATCGTCAAAAAGAAAGTAAAAGTGCCCTATGAGAAAGCGGTGGACCTGATCTGTGAAAGCCTGGCCCCGATGGGCGAAGAATATGTGAGCATTCTGCGGCGCGGCGCACTTAAAGAGCGCTGGGTCGATATATATCCAAATCAGGGTAAAAGCCACGGCGCCTTTTCCTACGGCTCACAAGGCACACATCCCTTTATCATGATGAGTTATACAGACGAAGTAACCAGCATGAGCACACTCGCGCATGAACTCGGCCACTCGATGCATTCCTATCTCACCTGGAAAAACCAGCCGTTCGTTTACACCGACTATTCGCTCTTCGTTGCGGAGGTTGCCTCCAACTTCCATCAGGCCATGATGCGCGGACACCTCCTCAACTCGAACATCAGCAAACACTTCAAACTTGCACTGATCGAGGAAGCCGTCGGCGGGAACTTCTTCAGGTATTTCTTCCAGATGCCGACTCTGGCGCGCTTCGAACTGGAGACACACCAACGCGCCGAACGCGGCGAGCCCCTGACGGCCGATTCAATGATCGACCTTATGGCTGATCTGTTCGCCGAGGGCTTTGGTCCCGGCTTTGACATGGATCACGAGCGCGTCGGCATGACCTGGTCCACATTCGGTCATCTTTTTGCAGATTACTACGTCTACGCCTATGCGACAGGCATCTCTGGTGCCCATGCCGCAGCAGGACGAATCCTCCGCAAGGAGCCAAATGCCGTGGAAGATTATCTCGGCTTCCTTAAATCTGGTTCTTCAGATTATTCGCTGAACGTGCTCCAAAAGGCAGGCATCAACCTCACCACGCCGCAAGCCGTGGAAGAAACCTTCGCAGTCATGGAAGATTATATTGACCAGATGGAAGAATTGCTACACTAATTTTCGTAAGGGCACAGCGAGACGAACAGTCACCCAAATCAAAAAGTGCCTGCTGTGCACCTACACACAAAATCTAGAATCGGAAAATAACAAATGCCAAAAACACAAATCGCATGCCCCCAATGCCGTCAAATGATCGAGGCAAACATTGAACAACTTGTAGACGTTACACAAGATCCGCAGGCCAAGCAGAGACTGCTCGGCGGCGCGTCTAACGCGGCTCGCTGTCCACACTGCGGGTACCAGGGACGATTGGCCACGCCCATCGTTTATCACGATAATGAGAAGGAACTACTGCTCACCTTCTTCCCGCCTGAATTGAACGTACCCTTGGATGAACAGGAGAAGACGATCGGCCCGCTGATAAAAAAGGTGACCGACAGCCTGCCCCCGGAAAAACGCAAGGGTTATTTGCTAAAACCTGTCCCCAACCTTTCCTACGAATCGATGGTCAAATTGATCCTTGAAAAGGACGGCGTCACGCCTGAGATGCTCAAGGAACAACAGGATCGTGTTCAGGTCATCGAGCGTCTTTTGCAGGCCAGTTCGGGCGATGTCAGAAGCGAGATCATCAAACAGAACGAGAAAATTTTCGACGAACAATTCTTTGCCTTGTTCAGCCGCCTTGCGCAAAGTGCCGCCGGCAGCGGGCAAGGGCAGCAGGTCGCCCAGGGATTGATCGATCTGCAGAATCAACTTCTCGAAGAGACCGAGTACGGCCGTCAATTGAAGGAATCGGTTGGAGAACTGGAAGCAGCGCAAAAGGCGTTACAGGAAGCGGGACAGGGCCTCACACGCGAAAAACTTTTGGACATCGTGCTTGAATCGCCCAGCGATGCCCGGCTCAAAGCGTACGTCAGTCTCGCACGCGGCGGCATGGATTATCAGTTCTTCCAATTGCTTACAGAGAAGATCGAGAAGGCCGCTGACGACGATAAAACAAAACTGGAATCGATGCGCGATAAACTGCTCGAATTTACGGACGAGATCGATAAGCAAATCGAAGCCCGTTACAAACAAGCGCAGGAACTTGTCGAGTCAATTCTGGCACAGGACGATGTGGTAAAAGCCATTCAGGATAACATCCAAAACATTACACAGGATGTGATCGACATCGCCAATCAGATGTTGAGACAGGCATCCGAGGCCAATGACTATGCCCGCATGGGAAAACTCCAAAAGATGATCGAGGTGCTTAAGCAGGCATCCACGCCGCCGGAAGTGGAATTCATCGAGCACCTGCTTGATGCGCCTGATGATGCAGCACTCGAAAAGATGCTTGAGGACAACAAGGATATGATCAACGATGAATTCATGCAGGCGCTGGTCGGCCTGGTTGCCCAGGTGGATCAGGCTGCGGAGCAGGGCAACCCCGAAGCCAGCGCAATGAGCGAGAAACTCAGCAGTGTATATAAGTCGGCGATGAAATTTTCAATGAAGAAAAATATGGGATAAACATAAAAACGGACTCCTTGCGGAGTCCGTTTTTATGTAATTTGAGTCAAGCCAGTTACGGAGATACCTGCGTACAGCTTAGGTTATTTCCGACCTGCAGGGATGGATCACATTCAAACTCAAATGTTTTGATCAGGAGACCATCCGTGCCATCGCCTTCATATACGTTGATGACCGCGCCTATCCACTCGATGGATAGTATCGTGGCGGTCCAATTGTCGTTCGGGCATCCGCCTTCTGTACCCGTAAGAACCAGTGTACTCTCATCTGCCGACACATTCACCGGAGTTTTGCCTTTTTTGGTGGTGGAATCGATCTGATCCGGGGATATATATTCCTCGCCACTGACGCTGACCTTGCCCGGGTTCTGTCCCGGCGACTCATTGCCGCCCTGGGAGGTGCATACGACATCCGGAATTCCTATCCCTATGATCTCAACGGTGATGCCATCATAACCGCCATTGCCTGTTATTTCTCCATTGAAATGAATGGAACCTCCAGAGAAAGAACCGGACAATTTGATATTGCCTGCATAAACAGGTGTTGCCATGAGCATGGCAATTAA
>DATHRQ010000150.1:0-4923 GCA_035465095.1 Anaerolineales bacterium
AGGATGATCTCGACACTTCTTCTGGAACGGGCGAATACCACGGATTGAACATTGCTGTCGACCAATTCCCTTGTCAGCCGCACACTTTCAAGCAGCGATGATCTTCGCAAGCCGAGCGCTTTATTGGTGAGCGGCGGATTGTAGATGAGGAAGTGACGCGGTCCGCGGGCGGAACCGTCGTTATCTATCAAGCGGACGGGTTCTTCGATCAGTTTTTCGGCGAGTTCCTTTGGGTTGCCGATGGTGGCAGATGAAAGAATGAATTGTGGACTTGCACCATAGAAGTTCGCGACACGTTTGACCCTGCGGATGACATTGGCCACATGTGAACCAAAGACGCCGCGGTAGGTGTGCGTTTCGTCAATGACGATGAACTTGAGATTCGAAAAAAATTCCAACCAGTTGGTGTGGTGCGGCAGGATGCCCATATGGAGCATATCGGGGTTGGTCAGGATGATGCGTGCATTCACCCGAATGGCTGAGCGGTCTTTTTGTGGGGTGTCGCCGTCGTAGATGGCGGGTATCAAGCTCCATCCTTCGACTCCGCTCAGGGCAGGTGTTTCAGGTATCAGGTTCGCAAGCCCAGAAAGTTGATCCTGGGTGAGAGCTTTGGTGGGGAAGATGTATAAGGCACGGGCATCAGGATTTGCAATGAGTTCGGAGATGACAGGCAGGTTATAGGCCAGTGTCTTGCCCGAGGCAGTACTGGTGGAAAGAATCACGTTTTCGCCGGTATGGGAATGGGTCCATGCTTCAAGTTGATGCGAGTACAGGGAATGGATGCCGGCGGCGATGAGAGTCTGTTTGATGGGATCAGGCAGAGCGGTTGGGAAGGGTTGCGTTTGTGCGGGGCGGGAGGGGAGCGTCTGCCAGGCAACGAGATTCGGGGCGGTGTCCGGGTCACGTTTCCAGAAGTCCAAAAGGGAGGCAATGGACATAAATTAATCTTCCTTGTTTAACATGCGGAAAGCGGCCGCACCAACTCCCAGGGGAACCCAAAACGTAATGCCGCGATAGGCGAGCGTGATAATGACAGCCTGACTCCACGGAACGCGCAGGGAGGAAAGCGCAAGCGGCATAACGCCCTCCACGATGCCGATGCCGTTGGGCGTGGGAGAGACGATCAAAAAAAGGTAGGTGATGGCAAAACCACCAATGATGGTGCCAGTGGTGAACGGAACATTGAATGCAAGGAAGCAAGCCACAAGGATACCCATCATGAGCGCCTTATTGGCAAAAGCATATAATAATGGTTTGATAAGGCTGTTCGATTTTTGAGGCAAAGACTGCAGGTCTTCTGCCATTTCATTTGCAAATTCATGTGCACGTTCTTCACTGAGATAGTCGCGATGAATGAAGGGTCTTGTAAGGCGATTGATGATGCGTGCCATCCTTGAAAGAGCATTTCCAAGCGCAGTTGCGGAGCGCGAACCAAGATACAGCAGGAAGCCGAGGCACGCGGCGATGCCAAAGATGACAGCGGAGGCGACAATTTCGGTCGGGTCGAGGTCGTTGCGGCGCCAAAGCACGAGCAGGCCCAGCGTGAGAACGATCAGGAATGCCATGTAATCGATAAACAGGTTTAACATGGTGGCAATCGTAACCTTTCCCCGAGACTGATTATTGCGGTAGGCCTCGCTGATAAAAACCGCAGTCCCGCTCATGCCCCCACTCGGGGCGATAATGTTGACAAAACTGGCGGCGGCAGCCATTAACGAGAATTTATAGACGGTTCCATTCAACCCCAGCACGCGATATAACGCCAGATAGGTTGATCCCAGGACGGCGAACCACCCGAATTGCAGAAAAAGCGCAAGAAGCATGAACCACAGATTCCCCCGTTGGATGGTTTCAAGCATGCTTTCGAGTTCGCCGAAACTGATATAGAGAAATGCCGCGCTTAGAAAGATGGCGAGAAAGAATATGAATTTGCGCATGTCTGGAGGATTATACACAAACACCCGTGAGAATTCTCACGGGTGTTTGTAGTCTGTTGGCGCGTTTTAGCTTCTGCGCCGGCCTCCGATGAGGAAGACGTAATAGAGTAACTGCAGCACGGCGGTGACCAGCCCGGCCACGTAGGTCAGTGCTGCGGCATTGAGAACGGTATTGACGCCGCGAATCTCCTCCTCGGTGTGGATGATGCCGGTTTGCTGGAGCAGCTGTTTAGCGCGGGCTGACGCGTTGAATTCCACAGGCAGGGTCGCCAATGCAAATAATGCGCCTCCTGAGAATACGAGAACGCCCAGCCAGGCCAAGTTTATCCAGTTTAACAGGAGACCGGCAATGATGAGAATCCATCCGAGATTGGAACCAATGCTAACCATCGGAACCAACGCCGTACGCAGGCGCATCGGGCCGTAGTCATTGGCGTCCTGCATGGCATGGCCGAGTTCATGCGCGGCGATTGCCACGGCCGCGACCGAGGGACTGTCATACACGCCCTCTGATAGATTCAGCGTTTTATTGCGCGGGTCATAGTGATCGGAAAGATTGCCTCTCACGCCCTTCACCTCCACACCGTATAAATTGCCCGTTGAGATCAGCCGCTGCGCAGCTTGTGCGCCGGTTAGCCCGCTGGATGCACGGACTTTACTCCATTTGTTGTAGGAACTTCTCACATACCATGAAGCGGCAGCCATCAACAGAAAGGCCGGGATCATGAATATGATATAGGTTGGATCATAGGTCATTTTATTCTCCTTTTATTTGTTCTGTTTACATGTTCCATGCGAGACTGTTCTGCATCGAACGGACAGTTATTGCTGTGCGATCATATCCAATAATACTTCAATTGCCTTGTCGAGTTGTGGATCGCGGTCGTTCTCGTAATCCTCCTCGCTCATTTCCACGATGTAATCGGGAGTGAGCCCAACACCGTCAATGGCGCGTTCGTTGGGGGTCAGCCATTTGGCGATGGTAACGCGGGCCGCACCCTGATCGTTGGATAGCGGCTGCCAGGTTTGTACGGAACCTTTTCCATAGGATTGTACACCGACAAGTTCGGCCCGTTCGTAATCCTGCAAAGTGCCTGCGAGAATCTCAGACGCGGAGGCCGAACCTTCATTTATCAGAACAACGATCGGCAGGTCGGTCGCCTTTCCGTTGCCCATTGCATTGTACGTATCGCGTGTGCCGTCTCCATATTGTTCGATCAGCACCACGCCCTCATCCACGAATTCGGACATGACCTCAACCGAGGTGATCAAATAACCGCCGGGGTTGAAGCGCAGATCGATGAGGATGCCTTTTGGATCCTGTGCAAGTAACTCGTCCAATACGTCGCGAAGTTCCCTGGTGGTGTTGTCGCCGAATGAGTTGATGTCGACATAGGCGATGTCGTTTTCGAACATTTCGCCGGTGACGCTGGCAACTGAAATACGCGCGCGTGTGATGGCAAAATCGAGCGGTTCAGACTCACCCTCGCGTGCCACTGTCAAAATGACCTCTGTCCCCGCCGGACCCAACACCTTTTGACGGGCCTCCTCGGGGCTGTAGTCCGACATATCTTCGCCGTCGATGGCAATGATCATGTCGCCGGGCCGCAGTCCTGCCTCCTTGGCAGGCGACCCTTCGAACGGGCTGATGATGGTCAGGTAATCTCCACTGGTGTCTACCTGGGCGCCGATGCCCTGATATTCCCCTGAAAGCGAAGATGACTCGCTCTCGAAAACCTGCGGATCCATATAGAAGGTTTGCTTGTCGCCCAGGGCTTCCAACATGCCGCGGATAGCGCCCTGCATGAGTAATTCATCATCCACAGGCTGATCGACAAAATCTTCATGAACGATATTCCACGCCTCCCAAAATGGGACGAAAAGGCTTTGCAGATCTTCCGGCGTTGCATTTGTCTGTTCACTGGTGGGCGGGGTGTTTGTAGACGGCAGAAAATCCACATCAGGGTGTGGAATGACTTCACTGAAGCCCGGGAAAAAACTGGATTGTGCGAGTGCGTGCCTTGCTACAAATCCGCCTGCAAATGAACCTGTCAACAGAATGAATGCTGCGAATATACCAAATACTACTTTTAGGGTTTTGTTCACAAATGCCTCCAATTAAATGCCAGTCACAGCTGATGTGACATCATTCAAGATACTATGCTGTGATTAAAGGATAATGAATTTTAATAAAGCGTTCGTATGAGAAGTGTTAGAAATAAATTCCTTCTAGTCTTTCTTTTTGTTTTCTTCCAATGTCCTTATTTTGTTACGCAGCTCCTGCATTGATTTGTTTGTAGAACTCTCGGTTGGTTTGCTGAGCGTGTCGCGCAATGCAGACATCCAGCGCGAATCCCCGCCTTTGGCCCAAGTGCGGGCGATGATGAACAGCGCGTAATTGATGCCAACGATGGCAATGATAAAAAGCAGGGCGGCGATGACTGTACGAGATGATTCCATAAATATTTCCTTATTATGTCATTTCGACGAACGACACTTGCACCGCACTGCATTTGATGCAATGCCGGTGAGTGAGGAGAAATCTACCACTTTCGAATGAAAGATTTCTCCTCGTTTCACTCGTCGAAATGACAGCGGCAATTAATCACTCATCAATATTGGTAAATGATTCAAATCCACAAACACACCGCTGGCATCTTCAGTGGGTTCTTCGGTGCCGTATAAAATGCTTGCCATGCCCACTTCCAAAGCGGCGCGGGTGGTGCGCGGCAGGTCGTCGATCATCACGCATCTACGCGGATCGGGTTCATTGGCGAGTTCCTGTGCGATGGCAAAAGACTCGGGATTCGGCTTACAGTAGGGTGCCATGTCGTTGATGTCTATAATGGTCTCGAAGAGGTCGTCCAATTGCAGGGCCGAAAGAACGCGTTGGGCGTGGTGAATGTCTGCATTCGTAAAGACCAGTTTCCGTTGTGGCAGCGAAGCGATGACCTCGCGCTGCTGCGGATTGGGAGTCAGGAAATCC
>DATHRQ010000151.1:0-8167 GCA_035465095.1 Anaerolineales bacterium
GGATTCAAAATTAGAAGCGCATTCAAAGCTGACTTTCGAAAACCTGATCATTAATCTCACACGCCGTGAAGTGACGCTCAATGACGACCCTATAAAATTAAAACCGAAGGAATACGATTTGCTCGAGTTCTTTGCCTCACACAAAGGGCAGATGCTCTCACGCGAATTCATCCTCGAACGGGTCTGGGGCTGGGACTTCATCGGAGATAGCCGCACCGTGGATGTGCACGTCCGCTGGCTGCGTCAGAAGATCGAGAACGATGCGGGTAACCCTGCGCGAATCATTACAGTCAGGGGTGGGGGATATCGCTTCGAAAGATGACTTTATCGCCCTGAGCGGACACATAGTGTTAGCGAAGTGGAAGTCGAAGGGCAGGATACAACAATAAACTCATTTGAACACCATCCTTCGACTGCACCGCCAATCCTTTGACTACCGCTCAGGATGGAAGTACTTATTATTATGAACTATCTTCCCATTCTCACTATCATTCTTTTCATCCTCGCTGCGTTGTATGCATGGCGATATTTCAAACTACGCTATGACGTTAACCAGTACGCCAACCACCTGCGTCAGAAAGACACCCACACACAAAGCAGGGAGTTGGAAAATCTTTCCAGCGCAATCACATCTCTCCTTTCAACCTTCGACCTTCAACTTTCAACCTCAGATGCCGAACGCGCCCGCCTCGCCACCGTCCTCGACCAGATCACCGATGGCGTGCTCATTGCCGATGAACAAGGACTAATCCAATTTGCAAATCCCGCCGCGGGCAGGCTTTTCCAAACAAACACCCTGCTCAATCGCAGCATTACAGAGGTAATCCGCCATCATCAACTTGTGGATGCCTGGCGGCGCTGTCAGCAAACGCGGAAACTTCAAACCGAATCCGTCGAGGTGCCCACGCGGCATCAATACCTGCAGCTTGTCGCCATCCCGGATCAACATGCCAGCGGCAGCCTGCTGCTGGTGCAGGACCTGACCCGCGTCCGCCGCCTCGAAACCGTGCGGCGCGATTTCATCAGCAATCTCTCACACGAACTGCGCACACCGCTCGCCTCCCTCAAAGCCCTGACAGAGACTCTGCAAGACGGCGCCCTGGAGGATCCGCCTGCCGCGCGTCGCTTTATTGACCAGATACAGATCGAGACCGACGCGCTGACTCAAATGGCGACCGAGCTCCTGGAACTCTCGCGCATCGAATCAGGCCGCCTCTCGCTGGACCTCAAGCCTGTATCGGCTTTCGATCTGCTTAATTCTGCCTATGAAAGGATGCAGCTTCAAGCCGAACGCGCAGGGGTGAGACTGCGTGTGGAGTGTGCAGATGATCTTCCGAAAGTAAACATCGACTCGCAAAGGCTGGAACAGGTGTTGGTTAACCTGATCCACAACGCGGTCAAGTTCACGAGGCCGGGGGGAGAAGTTGTTCTCGAAGCGGAAGCAGGCGGCGGCGAGGTGAGATTAGCTGTTCGGGATACGGGAGTCGGCATCCCGGCGGATGATGTCCCACGAATTTTTGAACGCTTCTATCGAGTCGATAAATCCAGAGCGGGCAGCGGGACGGGGTTGGGCCTATCGATTGCGAAACATATCGTGGAAGCACACAAAGGCAGTATTTGGGCGGAAAGCCTTGAAGGACAGGGGAGCACGTTTCACTTTACGATTCCGATAAGTTAGCATAATTGTTTTGCGTTGGCAAACTGCCTGCAAAGCACAGATTCGCTTCTCCGTGTATGCTAGGGGCATGAACATTCTTCTCCTTCTTTTTGTTTTGGGTTTACTTGTGGTAATAACCATGGACACGAAACAGAAGCGCGTCGCTTTCCTGTGCCAGCAGGTGAAGACACAAAAACGCTCCTGAATAGTATCTGAAAAACCACATTCTCTCCTCCTTGCAAGGGCCCGGATCTCCTCCCGGGCTCTTGCGTTTTAAAAAGCCTCCAAAGCAAATTTTGAGGGCTTTTTTATTTAACAAGACGTTAACCTGTTCTTCTCCCAGTCTTAAAACCAGATTGATAAGATGGCAGCATGAAAAGACATAGGAGAAAAATAGAAATGACCAAAACTGTTCGTTCATTACTGTTCGTATTCGTTTTGATGAGCCTAATTCTCGCCGCATGCGGTTCACAGGCCCCTGCCGCTGACGCACCTGCAGAGCCTGCTGCCCCAGCAGAGCCAGCTGCATCAGACGACCCAATGGCGATGTATGCCCCTGATGCCGTCTCTGGCGATGTAGTTGTCGCTGGTTCGTCCACGATCTTCCCGCTCGCCGAGCGCATGATCGAGCGATTCTCGGAGGAAGGCTTCGACGGCAACGCGACCTACGACAGCATCGGTTCCGGCGCCGGCTTCGAGCGCTTCTGCGTGGCTGGTGAATCCGATGTCGCGGGCGCCTCACGCGCCATCAAGGACAGCGAAGTTGAATCCTGCAAAGCCATCGGACGTGATCCGATCGAATTTCGCGTGGGCACCGACGCGCTCTCTGTGGTCGTCAGAACCGATAATGACTTTGTCACAGATGTCACCCTCGAGGAACTCGCGCTGATCTTCTCGACCGCCGAGAATTGGAGCGACGTCCGCTCTGAGTGGCCTGACGAGCCTATCCAGCGCTTCATCCCCGGCACCGACTCGGGCACCTTCGACTACTTCGTCGAGGAGGTCTTTGATGAAGACGATGCCCCCATTCTGGCTGCTTCCAACACCCAGCTCTCCGAAGACGACAACGTCCTCGTTCAGGGTGTGCTCGGCAGTCCGTATGCCATCGGTTTCTTCGGTTACGCCTACTACTCTGAGAATGCCGACACGCTCAACGTGCTCTCCATCGATGGCACAGCACCGACACAAGAAGCTGTGGATAGCAACGAATATGCGCTTTCCCGCCCGCTATTCATCTACTCTGATGCCTCCATCATTGCTGAGAAGCCGCAGGTCGCTGCCTTTCTGTACTTCTTCCTGACCGAAGTCAATAATGAGATCGGTGATGTGGGCTACTTCCCTGCCAACGACACGGTTCTCTCCGAAGCCATGGATGCCTGGGAAGCTGCGGTCGAATAGAGACTCAGACCAGATTTTTCAAGAAATCGATCAATATTCCTTGTCTCTCCTGCATGGGAGAGGCAGGGAAACTTTGCGTCAACCGGGCACAGTTCTTTTAGGAGATCGCGATGCAGCAAATCACACTCAATTATCCAAAGCAAGATAAGAATCTGAAGCGTCGTTTGCGATGGGGCGAAACGATCATTCAGGGATTACTCTTTTTTAGCGGTTTCTTTTCCATTTTTACGACGATCAGTATCGTTTATGGATTGGGCAAGGAAGCACTTTTGTTCTTTAGGGAGCCTGCGGTGAACCTGTGGGCGTTTCTTAGCGGGACCGAATGGCAGCCTCACATCGAAAAATTCGGGATTCTGCCCCTATTCGGTTCCACCTTACTGACATCCTTTATTGCCATGTCCATCGCCATCCCTTTGGGGCTGGGCGTTGCCATTTATTTGAGCGAATATGCGACCACGAAAGTACGCAACATCCTCAAACCGATCCTGGAAATGCTGGCAGGGATTCCAACGATCGTATACGGATATTTCGCGCTGACTTTTATGACGCCTCTGCTGCGTAATATCTTCGGGCGCGATGTAGTTGATATCTATAACGCAGCTTCGGCAGGACTGGTAATGGGAATCCTGATCCTGCCTTTGATCGCGTCCATGACAGAGGACGCTCTCAGCGCGGTACCCCGTTCCTTGCGGGAGGCAGCTTACGGCTTGGGAGGAACGAAGCTCGAAGTCGCGTTGAAGATCGTTTTGCCGGCTGCCATCTCAGGCATTTCGGCAGCCATCATCGTCGGCATCTCGCGCGCCATCGGTGAGACGATGATCGTAGCGGTGGCGGCGGGCGCCGGCCCGAACTTTACCTTCAATCCCTTCGAGGGGGCCGAAACGATGACCGGACACATCGTACGCATCTCAGGCGGCGACCTTTCGTATGATTCCATCGACTACAACAGTATCTTTGCGATTGGCTTGATGCTGTTCCTGATCACCCTGACACTCAATATCATCAGCCAGCGCATCGTGCGCCGATTCCGTGAGGTGTATGAATGAAACAACCGAACAACAACACATTCAGCGATAACGTAAGGCAGCGCAATCGTTCCGGAAGGATCTGGAACGTCATTTTCCAATTTTCAACTGTTGTTGGGATCATTGCACTGGGAACATTGCTGCTCAACATCATCAACCAGTCTGCCGGTTACGTTCACTACGAAGCGAAAGTCGATCCCGACACGCTGAGCGTGGACGGCATCCGACTGGAAGAACAATCGAAGGAGCAATTGATCGGTGTGCTCCAGGCCAACATTTCAAACGGCGCGTTCAACAAACTGGAACGGACCAAACCGTTTGCCGAACGCGGCCGGGATGAAGTGTACGACCTGGTCATCGAACGCGTGGTCAAATTCAAGGTCGATGAAACCTGGCTCCTATGGGATTCGCTGAAAAAAGGCGAGGAGATCAGAGCCAGCGTATCCACAGAACAATCAGGGACAGAGCTGCGCTTCGTTTATTGGGTCAATTTGGACTTCCTGCGGCGTCAGCAATCGAGCAACCCGGTGATCGCAGGCGTTCGCACGGCCATTCTGGGATCCCTGTGGACGATCGGTATCACAATTCTGGTTGCGTTCCCGTTGGGAGTTATGGCTGCCATCTATCTCGAAGAATACGCCACCGACAACTGGATCAACCGTATCATTCAGACAAACATCAACAACCTGGCCGGAGTCCCGTCCATTATTTACGGGATATTGGGACTGTCGATCTTCGTACGGGTTCTGGAACCCTTCACAAGCGGAACATTGTTCGGACTCTCCGACCCGACTACAGCCAACGGACGAACGATCATGTCTGCCGGCCTCACGCTGTCATTGTTGGTGCTGCCGCTCATCATTATCAACGCACAGGAAGCCATTCGCGCCGTTCCGGGGTCATTACGGAATGCAAGTTATGGCATCGGCGCGACCAAGTTGCAGACGGTCTGGTCACATGTGCTGCCGAACGCTGTTCCAGGCATTTTGACAGGTACGATCCTTGCCGTTTCCCGTGCCCTGGGTGAAACTGCACCGTTGGTGGTGATCGGCGCATCCACGGTCATCTTTTTCGACCCGCAGAATGCCTTCTCCAAATTCACCACGCTCCCCATTCAGATCTACCAGTGGACCTCGCGTCCACAGGAAGAATTCCAATTTCTAGCGGCGGCAGCGATCGTCGTGTTGCTGGTCATTCTGCTTGGCCTAAACTCGACAGCCATCCTTTTACGAAACCGCTTTAGTCGGAGCTATTAATCTAGGTCTCAACACACTCATAACGAACAGGAATACATACTCGAAACCAAAAACCTGGATATCTTTTACGGCGATTTCAAGGCTGTTACCGATGTAAATCTAGGAATCCAGCGCAACAAGATCACAGCCATCATTGGCCCATCCGGCTGCGGTAAATCCACCATGCTGCGGGCTTTCAATCGCATGAACGAACTGGTGCCCGGTTCATCGATCAAAGGGGAAGTCCTGTTTCAGGGACAAAACCTGTACGCTTCAGCCGTGGACCCGGTCATTGTGCGCCACAGAATCGGCATGGTCTTCCAGAAACCGAATCCGTTCCCTAAATCCATCTATGAAAATATCGCCTGGGGCGCGCGCGTGCACGGCTTCAAAGGGAAAATGGATGAACTGGTCGAATATTCCCTCAAACAGGCTGCTCTTTGGGATGAAGTGAAGGACAAGCTGGATCAATCCGGGCTGGCGCTTTCCGGCGGACAGCAGCAGCGTCTATGCATTGCCCGCGCGCTGGCAGTGCAGCCGGAAGTCATTTTGATGGATGAACCCGCCTCCGCCCTGGACCCGATTGCCACGCTGAAGATCGAAGAGTTGATGCAGGAACTTAAGACACAATACACCATCGTCATTGTGACGCACAATATGCAGCAGGCGGCCCGTGCCTCGGATTACACAGCCATGATGATGCTTTCAGGCGATGGTGAACGCTCAGGCACGGTCATTGAGTTCGACGAAACCAAACACATCTTTACAAACCCAGATGACAAGCGTACCGAGGATTATGTCACCGGCAGATTTGGTTAATGTATAATTGATTAAGATCATTGAGAGGTACCTATGTTACGAAAAACTTTTGAAGCTGAAATTCAACAGGTAAAGGATGAAGTACTCGTGTTGGGGAGTATGGTCGAGCAGGCGATCCTCAACACCGTTGAAGCCTTGAAGAAACGGGATATCAAGGCATCCGAAGAGATACTTGAAAACGACAAACTGATCAACCAGAAACGGTTCGATATCGAGAACCAATTAATGATCCTGATCGCCACGCAGCAGCCCATGGCACACGACCTGCGTTTATTGGCATCCACGATGGAGATCATTTCCGAGTTGGAGCGCATGGGTGATTATGCGAAAGGTATCGCCAACATCAACATCCGCATGGCTGACGAACCATTGCTCAAACCCCTTATCGACATCCCGCGCATGGCCCAAAAGGGAGCAGACATGCTCCACCGCGCGCTGACCGCATTTGTCAACGAAGATGTAGAAACCGCAAGGTCAATTCCCATCGAAGACGATGAAGTGGATGCGCTTTACAACCAGATCTACCGTGAACTGATGACCTTTATCATTCAGGACCCCAAGAACATGGAACGTGCGAACTGGCTGTTATGGGTATCGCATAACCTGGAACGCGTCGCAGACCGCGTGACGAACATCTGCGAACGGACAATCTTCATTGCCACAGGTGAGATGACCGAGATCAAATCCACCGACGATGAGTTCTGGCACAGTCAAAAGCAAAAGAAAAATAAGGAATAAAAAATCGCCGGGATGACCCGGCGCTTTTTACCTCATAAATTTAATGTCCTACCCCATTCTCCCGGTAATATAGGCTTCCGTTAACTCATGTTGGGGTTTGGTAAACATGTCGTTCGTCTCTGAAAATTCGATCATTTCTCCCAGCCAGAATAAGCCCGTGTAATCTGAAACCCGTGCGGCTTGCTGCATGTTATGCGTGACGATCACAATCGTATATTCCTTCTTCAACTCGGAGATTAGTTCTTCGATGCTGAGGGTGGCTATCGGGTCAAGCGCGGACGTGGACTCGTCCATCAGGATCACTTCCGGTTGCACGGCAACCACGCGCGCGATACACAACCGTTGCTGCTGACCCAGCGAGAGCCCCAACGCATCCCTTTTCAAGTCATCCTTGACCTCTTCCCACAAAACTGCGGCTCGCAACGACCGCTCAACAACCTCATCCAGATCCACGTCCATACCCATCACACGCGGGCCGAAGGCCACATTATCGTAAATGGATTGCGGGAACGGATTCGGCTTTTGGAAGACCATGCCCACGCGCTGCCTGAGCAAAACCACATCCATATCCTCGGCATAGATATCTTTTCCATTCAGCAGGATCGTCCCCTCCACCCGGGTGCCCGGGATCGTATCATTCATGCGATTGAGGCATCGCAGAAAAGTGGATTTGCCGCAACCGGACGGGCCGATCAATGCGGTTACTTTATTCGGCTGCACACCGAGGCTGATGTTCGAGAGCGCCTTTTTGGCGCTGTAATAAAAATCGAGATCGCGAACAGAAAATACAAGCGGCTCTTCAGACATACTATCATTTTATCATGTTGGTATCGCAGGATAATGGGTATAATTCAACTCGATGAAACACGTCGTCGCCCTTCTATTATTTCTTTCATTGGTCATCACATCTTGTGGTTCCACCTCTTCCTCATCAGATGGTTCGGGCGCAACCGAATCTTATATCGAAAATAAGGGTTCAGATACCATCGTCAACCTTGCACTCGCCTGGGCGGAGAAATATCAGGGCGACCATCCAGACGTCCGTATATCGGTAACAGGTGGAGGGTCCGGCACAGGGATCGCGGCTCTCATCAATGGGACGGTCGATATTGCCAACGCATCCCGTCAGATCAAGAATGAGGAGATCGAGCAGGCACAGTCCAATGGGATCGAGCCCCTCGAACACATCATCGCACGGGATGCCATATCTGTGATCGTGAACCCGCAGAATCCAGTCGATCAACTTACGCTCAAACAGATATCAGACATTTACAGCGGCAAGATCACCAATTGGA
>DATHRQ010000152.1:0-1769 GCA_035465095.1 Anaerolineales bacterium
TATCACCATTGGTTCCAATCGGATGATCACATGCTGGGCCTGATCAAGGAACTGGGTCTGGATGATAGGGTCATCTTTCCGCGGCCGCTGACGGTGATGTTATACAAAGATAAATTTTACCCATTTGATTCGATCCTCAATGCGCTTCGCTTTCCCGGACTTGGGTTTGGCCTCAACAAAATCCGCTTTGGATTCGTCGGACTATTTCTGCGCCTCACGAATAACTGGCGCGCTCTCGAAAAAGTGACCGCCGACGAGTGGATGATGAAATGGGCCGGCAAACAGGTCTACGAGCAGATGTGGAAACCACTGCTGATCGGGAAGTTCGGCCCGTTCTATAAAGATGTCAATATGGCATGGATGTGGGCGCGCATCAAGGCACGCACAACGCGTCTGGGGACGTTCGAGGGCGGCTTTCAAAAATTTTCTGATTTGTTCGCACAGAAACTCCGTGAGATGGGTGTGGAAATCCAACTTGAGACTGGGGTCAAATTCATTAAGCAGAATCAGGCCGGGGGATTGTCAATCGATGCGGGCGGTGTTGTCCAGTCGTTCGACAAGGTGTTGGTCACCACGTCTCCGGGTTTGATGTCAAAGATGTGTCTCGATCTGCCTGAAAATTACTTGAAGGGTCTACTCGAGTTGAAATCGATGGGCGCGGTGGTGATGGTGCTCTCGCTCAAGCATCAACTTTCAAAGGAAGGGTATTACTGGTTCAACCTGCCAAAGGATGCAGGCTACCCGATGCTGGCGCTTGTGGAGCATACTAATTACGTGTCGGAGCAACATTTTGGCGGCGACCATATTGTGTACGCGGGTGATTACCTGGAGTTGGGACACGAATATTTTTCGTTGAATGATGAAGAACTTTTAGAACGATTTATTCCCGCATTCGAGAAGATCAACCCCGAATTCTCACGCGACTGGGTGAAGAAGGTTTGGGTGAATAAAACCAATTACGCCCAGCCTGTGCCCCTGGTGAATCATTCCAAAAATATTCCTGCAATTCAAACACCGATCGAGGGATTGTATTTCGCTTCGATGAGTCAGGTCTACCCGTGGGACCGCGGCACGAACTTTGCGGTGGAAATTGGAAGAAAAGCAGCGAAACTGATGCTAGACTGACGCCTGTTTCTTAAGCCAGGCTTTGGCTTCATCGATATCCGTAAAATGACGAAGGTCATAGCCTCGATTCCTGAAAACAGTTTCCATGAATCTTGTACCTTCCGTGAGCTGGGAAAAGACCATGGCTGTCTGAAAACGGCGGGAAATCCCTAATTTCTCATTAACGAATGGGCGGTCGTAAAAATCCGAAAGATTGAAGGCAAATATTGTTTCACGATGGTCAATTAAATGAGAAAAACATTGGTATTCGACAGCCGCTTCCGCAATGTCCTTGACCATACGATTGGCGGATGGCACATCCATTTCTCCTTTTGACTTGACCAACAATATGCCTTCTTCTGAAAGATATTGGATTGTCCAACTGAACATAGCCTTAACACCTTCACTGGCAATAATCCCCAAACATACCATAAAACAAAACCAACAGGACGCCCTGAAAGAGGCGTCCTGTGTAATTTTATTCACCGCGGCTGTGCGGGAAGGGGCTCCAATCGGTGAGGTTGATCCCGCTGGTAAGCTGTCCGCCCTTTATCACGAACGATTTCATGGTCAGGTTGTTATGGACATAGGCTCCCTGCAGGTTGAATCCGGGTGCCCAGGCATAGGCATAGTAGGTTCCGTTCGGAAGCAAGACCCTATAGGTA
>DATHRQ010000153.1:0-7938 GCA_035465095.1 Anaerolineales bacterium
CAGATCCTCGAATAATTTTTGCATATCTCGAGCAGAGTAAACGCGAACGTGCGGTGCTAGTTTGTCACGCCAGGCGCGCGGCAGATAATTTACGAATAATTTGTTGCCGAAGTGATATTTCCCGTTCTTGTAGATTCCGTGTGTCTCAAAAGGATAGCCGCGATTCGGGCAGAAGATGACCGCACGTCCGCCGGGTTTTAGGATACGAATCATTTCACGTATGGCGGCGCGATCATCCTGTACGTGTTCGATCACTTCGTGGCTGAGGATCAGGTCAAAGGAAGAGGAAGGAAGCGGGAGAAATTCACCGGCGGCGTTCAGGATTTGCGGAGAGTTGATCCGCGCTTCGGCAGCCCGCTCAAAGTCGTATTCAAGTCCGATGACAGTTCCGCCAAAAGGGGAGAGATGCTCGACGTACATGCCGACACCGCATCCGTTTTCGAGGATATTTCCCTTAATGCGGTCACCTGCGGCGCGGACGATCATATCGAGCCTGCGCTGCTGCCCGTCCCTCCAGACGAAGGATGGCTCTCCGCGTAATGCGGCTTTGTCGAGGTTGCGTTGTGTCACACCGCCAATTATATCTTGCAACTTTTTTTACCCCGTGCTAAAATAGGGTTGCACAACGAACTGAGTACCGAAGACACCGAGAAGTGGGCAAACCCCACTTTTCTGCTTATAAGGAACACGGAGCAATTAGTATGCCAAAGAACGAGTTTGCACTGGCTTTCAATGAAGTATTGGAAGATAAACAACTTTCCCGCGATGTGATCATTGCGGCAATAGAATCGGCGATGGTTTCCGCCTATCGACGGGCTGTCACCGCGTCCACCGCCCAACATGTGGAGGCCAGGATCGACCCCGACACCGGCAAGGTGGAGGTATTTGTCGAGAAGGAAGTGGTGGAGGATATCTTCGAGCCCAAGACGGAGGTCCTGCTGGAAGAAGCCCGCAAGTTCGACCCTGAAGCGCAGCTTGGCGATACCGTGGTGGTGGAATCGACACCCGAAAATTTCGGCCGCGTTGCCGCACAAACGGCACGCCAGGTGATCCAACAACGCATCCGTGAAGCTGAACGTTCCAACCAGATGGAATACTTCGATCGGCAGGTGGGCGAGATCGTCAGCGGTATCGTGCAGGCCGCAAATGCACAGACTACAACGGTCGGTTTGGATATGAAGGCGGAAGGCACATTGCCAGCCAGCCAGAGAATCCCGCGCGAACGATACAGGGTGCACGACCGCATCCGCGCGGTGGTGTTGGAGGTCAAGGACGGCCCGCGCGGCCCGCAGATCATTCTTTCGCGCGCACATCGCAACTTCCTGCGGCGTCTGCTCGAAAACGAAGTGCCTGAAATTTATCATGGCGTCGTCGAAATCCGTGCGATCGCGCGGGAGCCGGGCGCTCGTGCCAAAGTGGCTGTTTCCGCCACCCAGCCGGGCGTTGACCCGGTCGGCGCTTGTGTGGGTATCAAGGGCGTAAGAATTCAAGCCATTGTTAAGGAATTACATGATGAGAAGATCGATATCATCGAGTGGCATGAAGACCCGGTTGTCTATATTTCAAAGGCCATCAGCCCTGCGCGTGTCAATGGTGTCTATCTCAACGAATTGGAAGGTTCACGAACGGCGACCGTGGTGGTGGGCGAGGATCAACTCAGCCTTGCCATTGGCCGCGATGGGCAGAACGCGCGTCTTGCCGCGAAGTTGACCGGTTGGCGTATCGACATCAAGTCCCTGGTCGAAGCGGCCGGTGACGCCATTATAAAATTACAAACCGATGCCGAGCTTGCCGAGCTTATGCCGAAAGCCGTGGAGGACATTCCAACGATCGAAGAAATTCTGGCGAAGAAAGCCGAAAATCGCCCGGTCACACCCGAGGAATATACGGTGCTTGGTCAGTTCGTGGATCGCGTCGAAAAACGGACCATTCAGATCATGGAGGAAGTGGCGCGCGAGGAAGAGGAAAAGATGGCAAGCGTGCGTTCAGAAATGCCGCAAGCAGCCTTCGAAACACCCTTGGAAGAGGCCGGCATCAAGGATCATATTTACAACATCCTGACGGAAGCCGGCATTGAGACTGCTGGCGACCTGATGCTGAAAATGGAACTGGATCCTGACAGCGTGTTGGGATTGACCGGTATCGGCCCGAAAGCCATGGAAAATATCGAAGAATCTCTCGCTGACATGACCTTCCCGGAACCGCCGCCTCCCGCCGAGCCGACGGTTGAAACTGTGGCTGAGGAACCTGAGCCACAGCCCGAACTCGTACTGACCGACACGTCTGTGGAGGTCATGGGAGAGACTGCCACTGCAGAAGCTGTCGCAGAAGCTGCTGATGAGGCTGTTGCAGCGGAAGAGATGCCGCTGGATGAGAAACCGGTCAAGGCCAAAAAAGAACCTAGAAAGAAAGTCGAAGAAGAAGAGGAAGATGAGGGCCATAAGGATGGCGTCTCATTGGATGAACTCTTTGCCATGCGTCCTGAGATATTCGAGGGTGCCAATACAGACGACGATGAGGAAGACGAGAAGAAACGCAAGAAAAAGAGTAAGAAAGCCAAGAAGAAAAGCGTCGCTCTGGAGTATGATGAAGAACTTGGAGAAGTGGTCGCACGCAAGAAGCACAAACGCGGTGACAACGATTATGGCGATGAATGGTAAGACCTTCCGCCGGGTTTAACGGTGTCTAAAAAACAATCTGTTAAACGTGTCAGGCATGTGCCTCAACGTACGTGTGTGGGTTGCAGGGAAGTCCTGCCCAAACGGACGATGATCCGCATTGTGCGTTCGGCTGATGGCGTGCAGATCGATCGGACCGGGAAGGTTGCCGGCCGGGGAGCGTACCTGCATGACCGCCGCGAATGTTGGGAGCGAGGTTTGAACGGCGTCCTGGCCCGCGCACTGAAGACGACAGTGAATGACGAAGAGCGCGCCAGGTTGGAAGAGTTTATGAATACTCTGCCGCAGGATGCAGAGATCACGGGGGAGGGCGGGTAGGCATGTGACCGTTTAACTGTCACAGGACCCGCCTTGCAAGGATAATCTGGTTTTGATTATCCGATTCCATGTATAAGAGTTTAGGAGGTGGTCCTATGAGCAGTAACGGAAACAAAATCGAAATACCAGGCACTATCGTTGTTCGTGACCTGGCGCAAATCATTGAGAAAAGTCCCATAGACCTTATCAAAAAATTGATGTCGAACGGCGTGATGGCCACCATCAACCAGTCCGTCGATTTTGACACTGCCGCGATCGTTGTGGCGGAATATGGTTTTGAGGCGATCCCTGAAGTAATCGAGGAAGAGGTGATCGAAACCGGGGAAGTGCCTCTCTGGCGGCAGGCGATTGCCGATGAAGACGAATCTGATTTGAAGCCGCGTCCGCCGGTGGTGACCATTTTGGGCCATGTCGACCACGGCAAGACCAGCCTGTTGGACGTCATCCGCGAGACGGATGTTGCCACAGGTGAGGCGGGCGGCATTACGCAGCATATCGGCGCATATCAGGTCGAGAGAAAGGGACGCACGATCACATTCCTCGATACGCCGGGTCATGCCGCCTTTACACAGATGCGCGCACGCGGCGCACAGGGCGCCGACATTGTGATCCTGGTGGTCGCCGCAGACGACGGCGTCATGCCCCAGACCAAGGAAGCCATTGCCCATGCCAAGGCCGCTCGTGTGCCGATCATCGTTGCCCTGAACAAGATCGATAAGGCCAATGCAAACCTGGAATTGGTAAAGAAACAACTTGCTGAGCAGGAGCTCGTGCCTGACGAATGGGAGGGCGACACGATGGTGGTGCCCGTCTCTGCGAAGGAAAAACAGGGTATAGACGATCTGCTTGAAGGTATTTTGCTCGTCGCTGAGAATACGGATATCCGTGCGAATCCGAAAGGTGAAGTGATCGGCACCGTCATCGAAGCAGAGTTGGATAAATCCAAGGGCGTAATGGCAACTTTACTGGTCCAGAGCGGAACGCTTGAACTGGGTGATGTGGTCATTGCCGGAACAGCCCACGGAAAACTGCGCGCGCTGACCGATTACAAGGGAAATCCTGTCAAGAAGGCGGGTCCCTCAGTACCTGTTTCTGTCATGGGTTTGAATGAAGTGCCCCAGGCCGGCGACGTGTTCAGCGTGGTGGAAACGGACAAGGAAGCAAGGGCAATCGTCTCGGAGAAGGCAGACGAGGCAAAAGCCCAGGCGCAAACAAAGAGAAAGACGACACTTGAAGACCTGTTCGCGAACGTCCAGTTGGGCGAGGTGAAGGAACTCAACCTGATCGTCAAGGCCGATGTTCAGGGATCGCTTGACCCCATCGTTTCTGAGTTGAACAAGCTTGGTGACGGCGAGATCAAGATCAAGATCATCTATACCGAGACCGGCAACATCAGCGATAACGACATCATGCTTGCCTCCGCTTCCAATGCCATTCTGATCGGCTTCAACGTTCAGGCAGATGTCTCTGCCAGACGTCTGGCCGAAAAGGAAGGCGTGGATATCCGTTTATACGAGATCATCTATCGCATGACCGAAGACATCGAAAAGGCTCTCAAAGGCATGCTCGACCCGGTCATTGAGGAAAAGGTGCTTGGACGTGCAGACGTGCTTGCGGTTTTCTCTGCCTCCAAATTCGGCAAGGTTGCGGGCTGTAAGGTTACCGAAGGCGTCCTGCGCCGTAACGCAAAAGCCCGTCTGATCCGCGGCGATGACATCGTCTATGAAGGCGATATGGGTTCGCTTCGCCACGAAAAGGATGACGTAAAAGAGATCAGACAGGGCTTCGAGTGCGGTGTCGGGTTCAAGAAATTCAAGGATATTCAGGTCGGCGATCAGTTGATCTGTTACGAACTACAGGAATCATAGGAGCATCCTGCGAACAATTCGATCTCGCAGACATAGAATACAAACATGCCAACAGGTGTACGACTTCAACGCATTGCAGACCGCATCCGTCGGGAACTCTCGGAAATGTTGATCCGTGAGATCAACGATCCGCGTTTACAGCAAATCTATCTGACAGACGTCAAGGTGGATAGGGAACTGGCGTATGCGGACGTGTACGTCTCGGCTGTCGAGGGGCTCTCACGTTCAAAGGACGTTCTTGCCGGTCTTGAATCTGCCTCCGGTTTTATCAGGCGGATTCTCGCCTCACGCATGGAACTGCGCACCTTTCCGCGTTTACGTTTCCACTGGGACGTAACGCCGGAGAACGCCGACCGCATAGAAAAAAAACTCGCAGAAATACGCGAAAATAAAAATAGCAGGGACATGAACAAGAATGAATAATGAAAATACAGGGGCGATCAGGGAACGACTCGAGAAATCGAAAAACATCGTTATTGCGTCTCACGTCCGCCCGGATGGCGACGCGGTCGGCTCACTCCTCGGGTTGGGTCTGGCATTGATAAATTCGGGCAAATCGGTACAGATGGTGCTTGTAGACGGGGTGCCCGGATCCTATAAGCACCTCGAAGGAAGCGAACTTGTCACCAAAAAGCCGGATGGAGAACATGACACTTTCATTACTGTGGATTGTGCAGACTTCAAACGTGTGGGGAAGGTCTTCAAGGATTTCGGTCAGGTGGATATTAATATCGACCACCATATAACCAACGAAAGGTATGGAAAACTCAATCTTATTGAATCACAGGAGGTGGCCACAACCGCCATCCTTGCTCTTCATTTGCCGGAGTGGGGCTATGAAATTACCAGACCCATTGCTGCGGCCCTATTAACGGGTATTATTACAGATACGCTGGGATTCCGCACATCGAATACCAACCCGTCCGCCTTGAGGCTATGTGCCGATCTGATGGAAACCGGCGTGGATATGCCGGATATCTACATGCGTTCGCTTGTGAAGAAATCGTTCGTAGCTGCAAAATACTGGGGTGCTGGGCTTTCCAACATGGAACACGAGGACGGCATCGTGTGGACTGCATTATCGTTGGAAGACCGCAAGCGCACAGGCTACGGCGGCAATGACGATGCAGACCTGATCAATATGATCTCCGCGATCGATGGCCACAAAGTTGGTATGATTTTCGTCGCACAAAGCGACAATCATGTTAAGATCTCGTGGCGTGCGTTGGAACCGGGTGTGGATGTATCACAGGTGGCGAAAAACTTTAATGGTGGAGGTCATGCCGCCGCTGCAGGTGCAGACATCCCTGGTACTTTAGAGGAAATTCAATCATTGGTACTGGATAAAACTCGTGACATATTGGGACTTTAATCATAAAATCAGACAAGTGTGTCATAATTAAATTGCAAATTTCCAAAGGAGGAAATAGTGAATAGTCAGGATGTACAGAATGCCATATCAGGGGTGTTGGTTGTGGATAAACCCGTTGGAATGACATCCCATGATGTAGTACAGGCAGTTCGGAATGGAACGAACCTGCGCCGTGCCGGGCATACCGGCACGCTTGATCCGCGTGCATCCGGAGTGCTTGTCATTCTGGTGGGTCCTGCAGTCCGTTTGAGTGAGTATGTTTCCGCTTCCGATAAAAGGTATCAGGCCATTATTCGCATGGGCGGCAAGACCGATACCTTCGATGCGGATGGCAAATTTACCCAGGATAGTCAGGAAACCATCGATGTGACCGAAGAGCAGTTCGAGGATGCATTGAAAACCTTTATCGGCGAGATCGAACAGACCCCGCCTCCGTATTCTGCCGTCAAGGTCAAGGGCCGAAAAGCCTACGAAATGGCGCGCAAGGGTGAAGAAGTCAAATTGGAACCGCGTAAGATCACGGTCCATCACCTGGAAGTGCTCGAGTGGGCGCCGCCTGAAGTGGTGATCGATGTCCATTGCTCGTCGGGCACCTATGTCCGTTCGTTGGCGAACGATCTCGGAGAAAAACTGGGCTGCGGTGCCTATCTGGTTGGCTTGCGCCGTACCAAAAGCGGACGTTTCTCCCTGCGCGATGCGGTGCCTTTGCGCAAATTACAGGAAGCCTTCACAGCAGGTAACTGGTATCAATACCTGATCCCCGCCGCGGAAGCGCTCGGCGATTGGCCCTCCATTGAGTTGAGCCCGGATGAAGTGGAAGGTGTGCGTCACGGTCACCGTGCGAAAGCAGAACCTGATTCAGAGGTTGGAACCCGGGTGCGCGGTGTGAGCACACAAGGCGAATTGGTTGCTTTGATGGAGTGCGTTGAAGAGGACGATTTGTCACTTGCCTGGCAGCCCAAGAAGGTGTTCTTCACAAGCGGCTGATCGGTTGATCAGCATCGACAATAGAAAAACTGTTATCATTCCAGCACATACGCGTGCTGGAATGATTCATTAATATGATGCATTATCGTTCTCTCGAAGAAGTTAAACTGGAAAACGCATGGCTGACCGTCGGCGTATTTGACGGCGTCCATCGCGGACATCAGGAAATTGTCAACCGTCTGGTTCAGGGTGCTCATGCAGAAGGGGTCCCTGCGGTCGTCCTGACCTTTGACCCGCACCCCGCAAATTTCTTTCGCAAAGGGGATGAGATCAAACTGCTTAGCCTGCCGGGTGAACGCGCGCGTTTGCTTGGCAACCTGGGTGTGGATGTGGTTGTCACACATCCGTTCGATAGGGAACTTGCCAATGTGACTGCATCTGACTTTATGAAACGCCTCAAGACTCAATTGGGGCTGACTCATCTAATTCTGGGATATGATTCTGCGCTGGGAAAAGACCGCGAAGGCAACCCGGCGCGTCTGACGGAGATCGGTTCTGAGCTGGGATACAGCGTCGAGGTGGTGGCAGCTTTGGGCGACGAAAGCGGCGTGATCTCGTCCACCGCGATCCGCAAATTGATCACGGTCGGAAAAGTGGAGGCAGCCGCACAGTTATTGGGGCATCCATATCAGTTACAGGGGCTGGTGGCGCACGGCGCCCAGCGCGGTCACACGATCGGGTTCCCTACAGCCAACCTGGATTATGCGCGCGAGAA
>DATHRQ010000154.1:0-2327 GCA_035465095.1 Anaerolineales bacterium
CTCGAGGAGATCGTTTCCATGCTGGAGGATGAACAGGGTCAGCTTGAGGAGGCGATAAAGCTGTTCGAGCGGGGGCAGGCTTTGGCTGCGCGATGCGGCGTGCTTCTCGAAGCGGCCGAACTAAAGGTGAAACAAGTCGCAGGTGATGATGTAGTGGATTTCGAGGAAGAGACCGGGTGAACGTACTGGCGGTCTTCCAGAACAAGGCGTTGATGGCGGGTTTGATCGCCTGGTCGCTAGCGCAAATCATCAAATTGCCGCTGGACTATCTGTTGTCGCGCAAGTGGAATTGGGCGCTGCTGCTCACCACCGGCGGAATGCCAAGTTCGCATTCGTCATTGATGACCGCCACAACACTTGGCATCGGTTTATATCACGGCTTCGATGACCCCGTGTTCGCGATTGCCGTGGCGATCACCATGATCGTTGTGTACGATGCCGCCGGGGTGCGCAGGCAGGCGGGTATCCACGCGCAGCGGATAAATGTACTCTTCGCCGAATTGCTTCACGGGCACATGCTCAATGAAAAAGACTTGCGCGAAGTGTTGGGCCATACACCGCTGGAGGTTATCGGCGGGATATTGCTCGGCCTGATTGTGGCAACGTCCCAGTGGCTGATCTGGAAATAAATTTGTGATTATGCGGAGGGGGATGGCCGACGAAGCACTCTGCTCATGATTGCGGTCATCATGGTTTTGCTCTCGGGGACTTTGAGGATCAGAACGCCTGCCAGATAGAGGATGCCGCCAATTACCACTCCTCCGAGTGAAACGACCCAACGCGTCCAACCACCCGACAGTTGAATCCAGAGCAATAAACCGATTCCCATCCCCAACGCAGATAACCCCGTACGCCAGACGCCATCCAAAATGGATTTACCTTCGATGCCGTTCAAGCGACCGCGCATGAACACGAACAGTGCCGTTGCTTCGAGCGCCGTGGCAAGCGAGTTGGCCAGCGCCAAACCACCGACGGGTATCCACCCTATCTGTGCGAACAACCTGGAGAAAGTGATGCTGAATACCACGTTAAGTCCCATGGCGATCGCGCCGATAATGACCGGGGTCTTCGTGTCCTGTTGGGCGTAAAAGGCGCGAGTCAGCACCTCCATGACGGAGTGTCCGACAAGTCCAGCCGCGTACCAGATCAATGCCCAGGCGGTCATTTCCACCAGGATGGCGTTGAACTCTCCGCGCTCGAAGAGCATGGACACGATCGGCCTTGCCAGCAATATCAAGCCTACACTGGCGGGCAGCGCCATCAGGAAAATCCCACGCAGGGCGGAGGCCAGCGACGAACGCATGTCGTCCAGTTTGCCCAGGGCATGCTGTGCAGAAAAAGTGGGCATCGCGGCAATCGCAACAGATTGCGCGATCGCAGCCTGTGCCATGACCATTAACGCGAAGCCGTAGGAAATACTCTGGATGCTGCCCGCGGCCATTCTGGAAGCCAGATTGTTGTTCACCCAGAAATTCAACTGGACAACGGCCGCGCCGAAGACGCGCGGTCCCATTAATTGGATCACTTTGGCCACATGTTGATTCCCCCATCCCAGTGAAAATGAATAATTGCCTTTAAGTTTTAATAGCGACGGCAGTTGGATCAAAACGAACAGACCTGCGCCGATCACCACACCCCAGGCCAGCCCGTAAATACCCGTCCAGCGTGCCAAAACAAGCACCCCAAAGATCTGCCCAAGAGGGTACATCGCAGCCGTGATCTGTGGAATGAAGAAGACCTGGTGTGCGTTGAGAATACTGATAATCAGCCCGCCCACGCCAAACAGGACGGCAGAAATAGACTGGATCCGAAGCAGATCGACGGTGAGGGCAAATATCTCCGGGTCCCTGGAAAGACCGGGCGCCAACAAGTGCTGCACGATCTGGGGAGCGAATATGGCGGAAAGCAAGGCCGCCAGGCTGAGAACCAGCGTAACCAGATTGGTCAGGGAGGAAGCGAGTCTCCACGCAGACTCACGTTCTTCCTTTACCAGTAATCCCATAAAGGTGGGCAGGAAGGCTGACCCAAGCGCTCCTGCTGCGATCAGCGTGAACAGGGTTTCGCTGACGCGGTTTGCGGAGAAAAATGCATCAACTTCAGCGGCAGGGAAGGCGCGGGCGATGAGTATCTTACTTGCCAGCCCTGCGATCTGCCCAAGGACAATGGCGAACATCACCGTCCCGGCTGCGCGGGCGATCTGACGGTTTGCTGTCGAAATGGAGTTGGTCACGGGGGAGGATTATAATCTTGAAATCTCATTGTTGAATTCAAGGAATAGTATGAAAACATTCACCCGGATTATCGTTTTAGTGTTGATTATGGGGATC
>DATHRQ010000155.1:0-15326 GCA_035465095.1 Anaerolineales bacterium
AAAAAGTTTACTGGTCTCAAACGATTCAATCTCATTATGGGATTCCTGCATCTAGTTCAAGGCATTTTCATGATCCTGGTAAGTAACGATACGACCTATCCAATCTACACCAATTACCTGAACTTTGATACGACCACCTTCACTTTATCCCCAAACTCACAACTGTTTTATGAAGTGCCTTTTGGTCCAGCGGTAGCAATGTTCCTGCTTATCTCAGCTGTTGCACATTTCTATCTGGCAACTATTGGCTATGGGCGCTATGTGGAAAACCTGAAGAAAGGCATGAACCCAGTGCGATTTTATGAATATGCACTCAGTTCTTCGCTCATGATAGTGTTAATTGGCATGTTGATTGGGCTTTGGGATTTAGGAGCCATTATTCTAATCTTTACGCTCAATGGCATGATGAATCTCTTTGGCATTATGATGGAATTACACAACCAACACACCAAAAAAGTCAATTGGACGGCGTTCATTTACGGTTGTATTGCGGGTTTCATCCCCTGGGTTGTCATCATGTTGTACTTTGTGGGAGCAGTAAACTCCGGCGATGCTAAACCACCAGATTTTGTGTATGCCATTGTCCCAACGCTGTTTGTTTTCTTCAATATTTTCGCTATCAACATGGTTTTGCAATACAAAAGAATAGGACCATGGAAGGATTACCTGTTTGGTGAACGAGTCTACATCATTCTAAGCCTTTCAGCCAAATCCGTACTGTGTTGGTTAATCTGGACAGGAACGCTAGCACCAGTTTAGGTCAAGGCGCCCAAAACGGCGTGCAGTGGATGGGATCGTCCAGAAAGATCGTTAGATGACACTAGCAAAGTTACGTCAGCGGATTAGCAAATTCCTGCGATTCAACATTTCCGAAACTCCCGTATCTTTTATAACGCACCAGGTAGTTGAGCAAGACGGCTATCGCAGGCTGCGCATTAGTTACCAAAGCGAAGAAGGGGATCAGATCCCAGCCTTTCTTTTGCTACCCGATGGAGATGGTCCGTTTAGTGCAGTGCTAGTCCATCATCAACATAACAGCCAAAGAAATTTTGGCAAGAGTGAAGTTTGCGGTTTGGTTGGCAATCCCCTGCAAGCATTTGGACCGGCTTTAGCCAAACAAAAGATTATTGTCCTCGCGCCAGACTCAATCTGTTTTGAAGACCGTCGCCAAAATCGTACTGGGACAGAAGCAGACGAACAGGCGGATATTGCGCAACATTTCAACGAAATGTGTTATCGTCTGCTGCGTGGCGACACGCTCATGCGAAAAGTGTTGAGCGACTCTGCACGGGCCATCTCTCTCCTACGCGCACATGAGTTGGTTGACCCTGAACACATCGGTATTCTTGGACATTCTTATGGCGGTAATACTGTACTATTCCATGGTGCGTTAGATGAGCGAATCCAATTTGCATGTTCAAGCGGAGCGGCATGCACATATCGATACAAGATGGCGCACCAAGTTGGCATCGAGATGGCAGAAGTGATTCCAAATTTTGCAATGCATTTTGACATACCTGATTTGGTTGCTTGTTTCGCACCAAGACCTGTCCTACTCATGTCAGCTACGGAAGATAAGGGATCACAGGATGCAGAAAAGATTGTGACCAGAGTAAAAGAGATGTGGTCTTCAATGAGCATTGTCTCGCACCTCGAACACAAGCGCTATGAAGGAGGGCATGCCTTAACTCAAGAACGCTTCGATGACATTCTGCACTGGTTTGCTAGGGTGTGAAGTGTACCCTAGTTTGAAACCCAACTGCTGCCCAACCCCCCCGCTGCGCGGGTTACCCCATGGGCACGATGTCTACGACGTGCACCCATCTTCGCTACGCTTCGCGGGATGAGCAGCCCGATGGAATGGAGTCGGTGTTCCTTCATCCATCCGATGAGCCAAGCCCCTGCCCGGCCCGCCACCCGCTGAAGTTGGCGTTAAGCGTTCAAAACCGTTATACCGAATCCTGGGCGCTGGCGATTGAACAATAAAATTGATGGGAGTAGAATAACTGGTATGAAAATATTAATGCCAAACCATTTCCCCCTGCAGGGCTCGGGCAGCGGTATCTATACGCTCAACGTCGCCTCGGAACTCGTAAAAGCCGGTCACGAAGTGATCGTCATCACGCCAGACCATCAAGCCAACAATGAGACCCCATTCGAAACCAGGACCATCATATTCAACAACGGCAGCAACGAGAACCCGGAACTGGACTTCAACTTCCCCTGTTTTACCACTCACCCTCGCAGCAACACCACATTCTACGACCTTACAGAGGCTGAAATCCAAGCCTACATCAATGTCTGGCGCAAACACATCAATGAGACCATTTCGACGTTTAAACCGGATATCATCCACGCCCACCACGTTTGGATCACGCCTTTCGTCGCCCATGAAAGCGGTCTGCCGTATGTCATCAGTTGTCACGGCACCGATCTGATGGGCTTTAAGAAAGGCGCCCGCTATCGCGAATATGCGTTGACCGCCGCCCAAAACGCACATGCCATTATTGCCATCTCAAACCAGGTACAAACGGATGCGATGGAAACGTATCAAATGCCCGCAGAGAAGGTTCCCCTGATCGGGAACGGCTTTGGCACAGATCACTTTAAGTTACTGCCTCATGTCTCAAAAGTGGAAGTTCTTAATGATTTTGATTTGAACGGCGCCGACAAGCCTCTCGTCAGTTTCGTCGGCAAATTCACCGATTTCAAAGGAATAGACACGCTCCTCAAGGCAGCCGCCATCTATGAAAAGCAGATCGATGGAATCCAAACGGTTTTGGTCGGGGAAGGCTCGTTATGGGACGAGATGCTGTCCCTCAAAGAACAACTGGGGCTGAACGGCGTCCATTTTCTTGGGCATCAAACACAGGATGTTCTGGCCCGCATCTACAATGCAGCCGATGTTTCCATCGTGCCCTCCCGCGTTGAGCCTTTCGGTCTGGTGGCGGTCGAGGCGCTGGCCTGTGGCACGCCGGTGGTCGCGACCAATGCCGGCGGATTACCGGATTTCATCAATGAAAAGGTCGGCGCTTTGGTTCCTGTTGATGACCCCGAAAGTTTGGCTCAGGCCATCATCAGCGAAATAAAAAACAACACCAAGCAAACCAAGGGTGTCTATGCCAACCAATACGCATACGAAAATTACACCTGGGAGAAACAGGTTGCAAAGATGATCGAACTTTATCAACAGGCGATTGCAGCCCATTGATCCTTGCTGTATAACCCGTCATTGCTTTGTGGTCATTTGCCACTATAATGAAGCACGAATGTACAGTTAACTGTACCAATATCAACAAGGAGACTCCATCTAATGAGAGATAATCGAAAAACGTGGCAGTTGATGAGCGATACATCCTCGTCCATTTATCCGCTGGCACAGGAGGTCATGCAGGAGCAATTTGAAGCGCATTTCACCGAAAGGCGATTTTACACGCCCTGTCTCGTCGCCAGGGGCCTGGCGCCAAACCCGATCACTGTCGAGGTCTACAGCAAGCGCAACCCCTACGCCAATCCCAGCGGGATAAATAATCTTCTCGTCGATATGGCCAGTGCCGGATATCTTGACCAGGATGGCAACGGCGGCTACCAGCTCTCGGCAAAAGGCGCTGTCGCAGTCAGTACGATCAACGACACCTTCTACAGCCACATCAACAAAGTGGATCCCTTCCCCGCCGACAAACGCGAGGAACTGGCCGCATTGCTGGCGAAACTCGTCGTTACCGCCACTGAAGCGGAACTGGATAACGGCAACCTCTGCCTGAACATCAGTTTCAACGGTCATCCCAAGGTGGAGCCTGGTACGCTGGCCGTCATTGATCAACGCATTGACGATCTGCACGCCTTCCGCGACGACGCCCACATCTCAGCCTGGACCCCAACAGGCGTGGACGGACACACCTGGGAGGTTTTGAGCTTTGTCTGGAACGGTGAAGCCGACACGGTCGAGAAACTGGTCGAACGCCTGCCCTTCCGCAATTACACCGCCGATGATTACAAGAAAACCCTGGACGACCTGGCCCAACGCGGATGGATCGAACCCCGCGGCAAACGTTACAAGATCACGGAGAAGGGCAGAAAGATTCGTGAAGATGCCGAAGCCGCAACAGATGCCAACTTCTTCGGTCCCTGGGAGGTTCTCACAGACGACGAATTTTCCAGGCTTGGTGAGCTGCTCGATGAATTGAAAAAGACGAATATCAAGTTCGCCGAACAAACCAAAGCCGCGTAATAAACACCGCACCCAAACCAGGTGGTACAGTGAAAGGGTGCAGTTCGAAAAATATCTGCACCCTTTCAACGACAATTGTGCGGTGTCTGCTATTTCGGAGGCAAAATGAACTCCGAGGCATCGCGGTTGAGCGCGGCTGCCAACCCAACTGCTGAAGTATCAAACACAGTATCAATGCGCACGATCTTCCCTTCGGCAATTTGCAATATCGTGGCGGGAAAATCGTCCTCAGAAAGAAACAGGATCGCAAATTCGCCAGCGGGGAAGTTCACATCAGAGTACACATTTTCAGAATTTTTATAGACGGCATACAAGCGCGTAACGTCTATACCCGTCCAGGCATCCAGGTTTTCCAGGTTCAAGTGACCTCCCTCGCTGCCTAAAAATGGAAAGACGGACACAGTCATCCCTTCGGCCTCCCCATCCCGGCATTTGGGCGGGCCGCCCAATCCTTCCGCATGAGTACAGCCGACATTGATAAAGTGCAGCAACTCACGCAGCTGCCGGATTTCTCCGCTTTCAACAACGGCAAGGACGACATTAACGTCAGCGATACCTGTCCGTGTAGAGAGCGGATAACCCACCGCGTCATCCGCCCCGAGGCCTGATTCTGTGGATGATGGAACCAGCGCCACGTCCGCGGTCGACACGGGTAAGGCAGCGCAGGCCGACAGGAATATTCCAAGTAGAAGGGTATAGATCAACAAAGTTTTTATGTTCACATCAACTACTCCTATTTTTCAACAGAATCAACAAAGCGCTGATCAACTTATCTATATCGTACTTTGTGTTGTATCCCTGGACGGAGACTCGGGTGAGTTTGTTCCCATTCCATTCGTGGACGGGAACTTCAATGCGATATTCATTGTAGAGACGATTCTTGAGGCTAGCCACATCCGCATCGGCCGGAAGCGGCGCACAGACCATTTGACGGAACCAAGCGTCAGTTGAAGGATGAAGCGCTGCCAGGCCGGTTAAGTCACAGATCCTGTTTTGGGCGTAAGCGGCAAGTTCGTGGCAAGAGTCTCGCACTTCGTCCCACTTGTTTTCATCCTGAAACCGGATCGCGGCGGGGGCAGATAAAAATGCGGCCATATCGCGCGTGCCCCACCACTCATGATGATCGATAAAATTCGAGCCGCTCGGAAATTCGGATTCGTATCCCCACGAGACGACCAACGGCTTTAGCAAATGCTGGACTTCGGGACGCGCATACAGAAACCCCGCCCCCTTCGGGGCACACAGCCATTTGTGAAGATTCCCCCCGTAGAAATCCGCGCCGAGCGAATCGAGATGCAGCGGCAGTTGACCCGGTACGTGTGCGCCGTCGATGACCGTGAGAATGCCAGCCTCCCGCGCGCGGCGGATGATCTCTTCTACAGGAAAAATGATCGCAGTCGGCGACGTGATGTGACTCAGACAGATCACACGCGTATTTTTTGTAACGCCGTTCCAAAAGTCTTCGACAAATTTCCCTGTGCTCGTAAGCGGAAGTTCGACATGCCGGTTGACATATCGAAAGCCTTGTTCGCCGGAAAGGAACCGCCATGTACGGTCTATGGCACCATACTCGTGATCGGTGGTCAGGACTTCGTCGCCGGGGCCGAGTTCTAACGAGCGCGCAACAATGTTGAGGGAAATGGTCACGTTTTGGGTGTAGACAAGGTTGTCCGCATGCGTGCCAAGATAATCACCAAGCGCCGCGCGCGATTCAGCCATCAGCCCTGTGATACGCCGTCCCAGGAACTCGACGGGCTGTTTTTCCATCTCGCGCTGCCAGCGTTGATATTCCTCGAAGACAGGTTTCGGCGTTGCTCCAAATGAGCCGTGGTTGAGAAACGTAACCGAGGGGTCGAGCATGAATTGTTGTTTGAGTTTAGGCATGCGTGGGATTATACGGCGATATGCTGCCCGGACTGCACAATTTGTTGAATTGCATATAAAAATCCATCAAACAAGCGGTAAAATCAACCCATATGACCGAAGATATCAAAGTTGTCGCGACCAACCGCAAAGCGAGTTTTGAATACCACCTGCTCGAAAAATTCGAGGCGGGCCTGTCGCTACAGGGCAGCGAGATCAAATCCATCCGTGCGGGGCAGATCAGCATCAAGGAAGCTTATGTGGACGTCCAGGGCGGAAAGGAAGCCTGGCTGGTGGAGGCGCACATCGCACCCTACGCACAGGCCAATCAGTTCAACCACGAACCACGCCGCAAGCGACGCCTGCTGCTGCACAAGAAGCAGATCCGCGAACTGTGGAACAACGTCCGCATCAAGGGCATGACGATCGTGCCTACGCGCGTTTATCTCAAAAATGGCCGCGCCAAGATCGAGATCGCGCTGGCCAAAGGTAAAAAGGCTTATGACAAACGCGACGCCATCGCCAAACGCGACGCACAGCGCAGCGCGGAACGGGAAATGAGGGTCAGATAGCGATCATGGCTGCTTCTACGATAGGCGGAATCAATAAACTTCCGGAGCGTGAAAAACGGAAGATCTATGCCCGCTATATCCCGCATGAATTGATCCAGAGATTCAACCTCCCTGATCTGGTCGAGGACAAGGAATTGTTACGCTTCCGTTTTGCGGAAGGCTCCAGCGACGTGGAGATGATGCTCTACCACCAAAAGGATTTTCCCGACCCGATCCTGTACGCACACATGGCAGATAATCTCAATGGGCAGATCCATATCCTGCTGTACGTCTTAAACGACCCCGAGTCGCCGCGCTTTGACGTGGACAGGATGCCCGATGGAAGCCCCACGCAGTTCGGCATCCGCATTCGCAACATCGCAGCGGAAAAGGCCGCGTTGAAGGCGGGGCTGTCACCGGGGCAAATACGGCAGGGGCTGCATGTTTTCCAGTCCGCGATGAACGAGTTCGAGGAATTCCTCATCAGCCTCGGGCATGAGATGTATTACGTCGAACCGTTGTATTATCACAATGCGATCGCCTTCGAACGTCATGGATTCAGCTATCAGATGGGGAGACGCAAAATGGAGAGTATCAACCTTGGGTTCATGGATGGAGGCGCGTTAACCCAAAGGCTGGATGGGTCGAATCCGTTCAGGACGCCCGAAGCGGCTGAAAGCATCCGCTTGAGATCGTGGGCGATCCACGATGGGATATTGGGCGAGCCGTTTACGAATGTGACGATGTATAAACGCGTGGGGAAATCTGCGGCGATCAACACCGCGCCCAATTGCAAATGGTGATGATCTTATTTGCCGATCAAACGATTGTATAGCTGCGTCGTTTCGGACATGGGGTCGGCGCTGAGTTCGTTTTTCAGGATCAGTTTCAAGTCCGAGTAGATGCGCGTGAGGCCCGTGCGGTCATTCAGCGCAGCATAGGCACGCATCGCCAAGGCATACAGGTCCTCGTTAAGTTTATCCAGTGGGATGGCCCTTTCGATATATTCGACCGCGCGCTGCGGTTGATTGCCAACATGATAGGATGTCAGTTCCTGCAGCGCGCCTAAATAAACTTGGGTCAATCGGCGGCGTTCGGGGAAAACCCACTCGTAGTACAGATTTTGCAAATACTCACCGTGATACAACGAGACAGCATGTTCGTACCACTCTGCACGGCTGGCCGCACTGGAGGATGCGCGCGCTTTCGCAAGCGCTGAGTTGAACTCATCCACATCGATCGTGAAGCGCGCCGAGTCGAGCCAATATTCGCCCACTTCGACCAGGATCAAGCGGGGGCTGTCATCGCCCGACCGCAGTGCCTTGCGCAACCGCGATAAGGCCGTATGGAATGCCGTGCGGCTCGTCCTTTCTTTTTCACCCCAGATCGCATCGAAGACTTTGTCAGCAGGGATTTTGTCGCCGCGCTGGGTCACAAAATAGGCCAACAGGTCGCGCGCCTTGGCGGAGACCCAGCGTTCCTGTGAGACTTCCTCTCCGTTCAAAAATACCTGAAAATTCCCGAAACACCTTACCTCTACTGAATAACGGTCCTGAATGGACACCTGTGCCGCACTCTCAGGCAGGTTTTCGAGAACGCGTTCAAGGAAGGGGCTCTGTTCTCCCGCGCCGATCAGTGCCTCGGCCACCACATGCGAGCGCAGTCCCTGGTCGAGAAAAAGTTGAAAGGCACGTGAGGTTTCGATCATGTGCAGGGCTTTACGGGCATATTCCAATCCGCTTCCGGTGCGCCTGCTCTGGATATGAATATACGCAAGCCCGAAATATACCATTGCCAGCGGAATACGGAACTGCCTGCGTTCACCGGTTTCGATCAACTCTGTATACAAGGCTTCGGCCTTCTCAAGTTGGTCATTCTCGAGTGCAATATCGGCCAGAACGCTGCGGCAAACGTACGCCTCGTACGTGTCAGGGTTGCCCGTATACGACCACAACACACCTTCTGCTAACTGCTGCGCTTCGTCCACACGTCCCTGCCCGCATAGGTTGTAGGCCAGAAAACCCGTCGCCATCAATTGCTCGTACGACGCCAAACCCAACTGTTGACCGATCTCCATGCCCTGCCTCAGGCTGGCCTCGGCACGCGCTGTTTCACCCAGGCGAGTCAACACATTTCCCAAAGCCGTGTACGCGCTGGGCAGCAACTCCTTCAAATGCAAAGTCTGTGCGATCTGCAAGCCGCGTTCGGCATATTCCAGGGACTTGTCCAATTCGCGCCAATACAAAAATGGAGTCACCAGGGAGATATATGCCTGCGCGCCAATGGGAGAAAATTCATCCGGCGCGATCTGCAGGGCCTCCTGACAATATCGTACCGTCGCCTGCGGGTCGCCGTGCCACCAGCAGATCTGGCCCAGCGATTGCAAAAAGTTTGCCCGCGCCAAAGCGCTCACTTCGTTGCCAGCCCGCCGCGCCTCTTCAATGGCTTCCTCCGCCAGTTGACGACCCTTATCCATGCCGGTCAGGAAGCCGGAACTTTTCGCCAAAGCCATCAATGCTTCGGCACGCGCGGCGTGATCGGCATCTGCAAATGACAGGGCTTCTGTTGCGATCGCCTCCGCCTGACGGTAGCGCCCCTGGGCACGGTTGACCTCCGCCAGGCGCGTCAGTGCGCGGCAAACGCCGCCCAAACTATCCTGGGAGGCAAACGACTCGCGCGCCTCTTCATAGGCTGAAATTGCAGCGCCAGTTCGACCCAGGCGAAGTAAGGCATCGCCATGCGCAAGTAGTAATTCAGGATTTACCTTCATGATATCTGCGGGTAGAGTGCTCAAACAACGATGCAGCACCTCGACTCGTCCGCGCTCGACGTAATCGGAGGCGAAGACGGATACCACGCGCGCCGCAGATTCAAACTCCTCGGCGTTCAAATAATGCGACAAGGCGACCTCCAATTCGCCGTGTGCCTCGTAATGTGTGCCTGCGCTTCTTTCCAACCCGACAATTGATCCTGCTTCGAGGCGCTGTAAACGGCTGAGGAGGAATTCACGAAAGAGATGATGGTAGCGATACCAATGTTTTTGAGCATCCAAACTGGCTACGAAGAGATTCTGCTTCTCCAATTCTTCCAGAATCGACTGACTATCGTTCACGCTCGCCACCGCATTACACGCGGAGGCGTCCATTTGTTGGAGGATGGACGTGCGCAATAGAAACTCCTGAATATCTTCCGGGAGGCGCTTGAAGACCTCATCTGCCAGATATTCGAAGACGAACTGCTGCGAGCCGCTCAAGCCGGAAAGCATGGCATTGACATCGTTTGCATCCCGCCCGGGCAATGAAGAACGGACGATCTGCAGCGCGGCAACCCAGCCTTCGGTCTTTTCACTTAATAATGTGAGACTCTCTTTGGAGAGTTTTGGGAGGTCCGATTGCATCCACCTGGTCACTTCGTCTTCTCGGAAACGGAGGGCTGACGTACGCAGTTCCGCCAGTTCTCCGCGGGCGCGTAATCGGGAGAGCGCGATGGGCGGGTCCACACGTGTGGACAAGATGATATGCAGCCCTTCCGGCGCGTTTTCGAGCAGAAAATCGACCAGTTGGTGGACGACGGGGCTGGCAACGTAGTGATAGTCCTCCAGGACGATCAGCCAGGGCATCTCGATCTGCTCGGCCAGTTCGTTGACAAGCACGGTCAGCACACGCTGCGGAGAGACGCTCGCCTCGGCGCTGTCCAGCAGGGATTGTGCAGCCTGCCCTACCGCCCGGGTCAAGGCTTTCGGGGCGCGTTTCATGCTGCGCAGCGATTCGATCAGGTAGGTCAGGAAAACGGTCGGGTCGGAATCCTGTGCGTCGAGGGTGTACCAGGCAACAGGTAAGTCTGAGGCGTTGACAAAATCGGCCAGCAGGGTCGTTTTGCCGTATCCGGCCGGCGCGGAGAGCAGCGTCAGGCGTTTGTCCAGATTTGATGTGAGCCAATCCACCAGGCGTGGACGCGGGAGCAGGTCGGAGCGGGGCCGCGGAACGAGAAATTTCGTCCGCAAGAGTATCGAGGGTTTCATCGGGTGCTATTATAGCGGGTACAGCGTGGCGTTTTGCAAATAATTTGCAAATATGTCATGCTAATATTGCAATACTACCCTTATATTCATAAAAGGAGAATTATATGAAACGCTTTACCCTGTTCGTGTCTGTACTCGCAGTGCTTTCGGTGATCCTGAGCGCATGTGCGCCTGCCGTCACCGAAGCACCCGCTGTTGACACCCCTGTCGATCAACCGGCAACAGAGGCTCCCGCCGAGCCTACTGAAGAGCCGCCTGCGCCGCCCAAGGTGCTCAAGATCGCCAACACGGCCAACATCACCACCTGGGATCCCGTCGCTTCCTTCTCGACAGAAGCTGCCTATATGGCAAATACCTATGAACAGCTTCTGCGCATCAACCCACCCGGCTCAGCGGAAGAATTCACCCCGCTGCTTGCCGAGAGGTGGGAACCGAACGAAGATGGCACCGTGTGGACCTTTCACCTGCGTGAAGGCGTGACCTTCCACGACGGTGAGCCAATGAATGCGGATGCCGTTGTCAAATCGCTGGACGCCGCGCGCACCGAAGGCGGCGCAGCCTTCATTTGGTGGATGGTGGACAGCATCGAAGCCGTGGACGACCTGACCGTTCAGTTCAACCTGAACACTTCCGCGCCTGTTGATCTGATCGCATCCTCCCTCTACGCCGCCTGGATCGTCAGCCCCGCCGCACTCGACGCCGCCGCCGAAGACGAAAACTTCTGGGCCGACGGCAAGAGCTATGGAACCGGTCCGTACATGGTCGAATCCTATGTGCCAGATCAAGAGATTGTCTTCCAGCAGTTCCCCGACTATTGGGGCGGGTTCACTGACGACAACTACGATACTGTGCTGGTTCAGATCGTCCCAGAAGCACTGACTCAACAGCAGATGTTCGAAGGCGGCGACGTTGACCTGGTCACACGTATTCCCAACGAAAACTACGATGCATTCCGCGACAACCCCGACTACACATTCTACGAAGAAGCTTCCTTCTTTAACTATGTCGGCTATTTCAACACCTTGCGCCCGCCGCTCGATAACGTAATGGTTAGACAGGCGCTTTCGTATGCGATTCCATACGAAGACATTATCACCATCGGCGCCAACGGACTCGGCACGCAGAGCCGCGGTCCCGTGCCTGCCGGCGTATGGCCCTGGTCCCCCGAAGTGGATCAATACACTTATGACCTTGAAAAGGCAGCAGAACTGCTAGCTGAAGCCGGCTATGAGGGCGGCGGTTTCAGTCTGCGCCTGACCTATGCCGCGGAGAACGCCACCGAGGAAGCCTTTGCCCCGCTCATCAAGGACTCCTTCGCACAGATCGGCGTGGATGTTACCGTCGAAGCGATTGGCTTCAGCCAGCAGTGGGCCGAAGCGAAAGAGGATCCTGCCAACGCGCAGGACATTTTCCTAGTGCTCTACTGGCCGACCTATTCAGACGCTGGCTCCGACAACCTGTGGTCGTTGTTCTATTACACTGAGACACCGTTCTTCAACCTCTCCTACTGGAACAATGAGACCTACAACACCCTGCTCGACGAAGCCATCGCCTTGACGGTTACCGACCCAGAGACATCTCAGGAAAAGTATATTGAGGCCATGAACCTGCTGGTCGAGGAAGCCCCTGGTATCTTCTTCTTTGACACCAAGGCTGTCTTCATCATCCCCAAGAGCGTCGAAGGTTTCCAGTACAACCTGAACTACCCGTTCGTACATTACTTCTTCTATGATTTGAGACCCGCTCAATAGAGTGATTGCTTTGGCGGGGACTAAGTCCCCGCCAAAGCAACGTTCCCTCTCATGCGACACATCGAATTCCTTCTCCGCCGCCTGCTCACATCCCTGTTCGTGCTTTTGGGCGTCACCGTCATCACTTTTTTCATCGCAAGGGTGGTGCCGAACGATGCCGCCGCAGCATATATCGGTCCCAGGCCAGGCAGCCCTGAAGACGTCGAACGTGTACGCGTGAAGTTGGGGCTTGATAAACCCCTGCCTGTGCAATATGCAATTTATATGAGCGAATTGCTGCAAGGCGATCTGGGCAATTCCATTTCCACAAAACGACCCATCACACAAGAGTTATCCGACCGTTTGCCTGCAACACTTGAACTGCTTTTTGCGGCCATGTTCATTGCGGTCGTGCTGGGCATCCCGCTGGGAGTGTTAAGTGCCCGCTGGAACGCAAAACCCCCGGACGTCCTTATTCGATTGATCTCCATTGCCGGCGTGTCGATGCCAGCTTTTTTCCTTGGACTGGTCCTTCAGATCATTTTCTTTCGCAACCTCGAAATCCTTCCGCTGGCCGGCAGGTTGGACAGCGACATACGATTTATCAGCCCTGTGACCGAGATCACACGCTTTATCGTTCTCGATTCCCTCCTGACCCAAAACTGGCTCGCATTTAAAGACTCACTTCTTCGCCTTATTCTGCCCGCCTTTACCCTGGCCGCCTACCCCATCGGTTTGATCGCACGCATGACCCGCGCCGCCATGCTCGAAGAGCTCGAGCAGGATTATATTCGCACGGCGCGCGCCTATGGAATCAAGAATCACGTTATTACCTATTTATACGCGCTAAAGAACGCCATCAGCCCCACCCTGACCGTCATCGGCCTGACCTTTGCCTTCGCCCTGACCGGCACATTCTTTGTTGAGGTCATCTTCAATTGGCCCGGGCTCGGATTGTTCACAACCCGCTCCCTGTTGAATCTCGATTATCCGGCTATCATGGGCATGACCCTTTTGGGCGCTGTCGGCTATGTACTAATCAACCTTGTCATCGACGTCCTTCAAGCGATCATCGATCCGCGCGTGAGATTGAACTGACATGACTGCAATACCCATCGCTTCTGCCCCTGAAAGCCAAAGCGCACGGACCCTCCGTCACGTGTTCTCTGTGATCATACACGACCCGCTGGCATTGATAAGCACAGTCATTATCGTATTATTTATCCTGGTCGCCGTTTTCGCCAACCAGATCGCGCCCTATCCATTGGAAGGCGCAGGCAAAACGAATGCAGGCAACTCACTTTTGCCTCCCTCGGCAGAGCATCCCCTCGGAACAGACAAACTTGGTCGCGACATGCTCAGCCGCATCATCGTCGGTGCAAGGCCCGCTTTGATCGTGCCGATGGGTGTTGTTTTTTTTGCGATACTAATCGGCACACCACTTGGCGCACTGGCCGGTTACAAAGGCGGCTGGATCGATGAAGTCATCATGCGCGTTACAGACTTATTCCTGGCGTTCCCATCCCTGCTGCTGGCAATGGCGATAACATCCGCTCTCGGGCGCGGGCTCGATAAAGCCGCCATCGCCCTCGTGGTCTCGTGGTGGCCCTGGTATACACGCATCGCGCGCGGAGTCGCTGTCAGCCTAAAGCAAAGGTATTTCGTCGAAGCAGCCCAGGCGGTCGGGGTGAGCGATGCGGTCATCATCCTGAGGCACATCCTGCCGAACACGATCTCGCCCATCATGGTGCAGGCAACCGTCGATCTTGGCACGGTCATCCTTGCGATGGGCGGGCTGGCATTTCTTGGTCTCGGCACACAGCCGCCGCTGCCGGATTGGGGCCTGATGGTCAGCCAGGGACGTGAACTGATCCTGAATCAATGGTGGATCGCCACCTATGCAGGGCTTGCGATCTTTATCGTGGTACTGGCGTTCAACCTGCTTGGCGACACCCTGCGGGACATCTTTGACCCGAGGCAGTACAAATGATGACGTCATTGCAAGCAGAGCGCGGCAATCTCCTGACCGTCAAAGACCTGAGCCTCGAATTCAAGACAGCGCGTGGAACGCTAAAGGCTTTGAAGGACATATCCTTCGACGTGCAGCGCGGCGAGATCTTCGGCATCGTCGGCGAATCGGGATGCGGAAAAACGGTGACGGGTCTTTCGGTCTTACGCCTGCTGCCGCGTTCTGCGACCATCACCAGCGGGACGATTCGACTGGACGACATCGATCTGCACAATCTATCGCTCAAAGAAATGGAGACGGTGCGTGGCGGTAAGGTCGCGATGATCTTTCAAGACCCGTCCTCATCGCTCAACCCTGTTTTCACCATCGGCGAACAAATGAAGCGCGTCATCCGCCAGCACACGCAACTGAATAAAAGTATGGTACAGACTCGCGCGTCAGAAACTCTGGAAGCGGTTGGCCTGCCCGATGTACCACGCGTCATGAGATCGTACCCTCACCAACTCTCAGGCGGGCAGCAACAGCGTGTGATGATCGCAATGGCACTATCGTGCCGACCGCAACTGTTGATCGCCGATGAACCGACCACCGCGCTGGACGTCACCATTCAGGCACAGATACTTAAATTGTTACGCGACCTGCAAAAACAGTTCGATATTTCTGTCATCCTCATTACGCACAATCTGGGCGTCGTCGCACAAACCTGTGACCGATTGGCCGTCTTTTACGCAGGCCGCGTGGCTGAGATCGGCACGACGAAAGATATCTTCGAGAATCCGCAGCACCCCTACACACGCGGACTGATGAACGCCATTCCCAAACCGGGCTCGCGCGGCAAACAGATGACAGCCATCCCCGGCACCGTTCCATCGAACCCCGGTGCGGTGAAAGGCTGTCCGTTTGCGGAGCGGTGTGAATTTGTTTTCGACCGATGCCGTACTGAAACGCCTGCTCTCTTTGA
>DATHRQ010000156.1:0-3461 GCA_035465095.1 Anaerolineales bacterium
GTCGTACAGAAGAAAGTGTTGTTATGGCAATCGGCAGGCCCAATGCGAACATGAAATCACCAAATGTAACGTCAAGCCCTGCATCCACCATTGCTTCAGCCATGCCAAATCGATCCACGGCATTGGTTTGCAGTGCCTTCATCCCTTTGAGGGTTTTTCCTTCCTTTTCGTTGAGATATTTTTCAAGATATTGAAACGCACGTTTTTCGAGCAACCCCTTTACTCCGTTGCCATCCCCCACCTTGCTGATCGCGATCGCATTGCGGATACGCTTCACATCACGAAAATAATATTTTGTATCCGCCACCTGCAGAAAAAATTCCACGCCGCCCGCGCCGAAGGCATCCACCTTCCCGTCCAGATCGCGAAAGCGCTGCACTGCCTTCTCAAAATCGCCATCCGTGCCCTGACGCGAAATTTCACATTCCTGACCAAGGAAAACCTTTTTCGTTGTGTGATCACGGGAAGAGGAGCCCACGCTAATGGATATGATCCTTTTCATCCGGCCTCCGCAAGTATTGAGATGAACACATTATAAACCCCCATTTCAATCTTCCCCCATTTAGTTCACAATTCGGCAAGGAGCTATGTTAAACGGCATACTCCGCGACCATGCGCGGAGCAGCCTTTAGACCAACCCAGAGGGAGGAAATGGTTTTTCTTTTAATTATTTCAAATGGACCTGTGACAGTCCATTTAACGCCATGTGGCGCTTTAGAATTTACGAAGGTTTGACGTGGGGGTTTGTGCCGCACCAGGCGCAAACCATCTTGTCTATTTTGTTGCACTCGACCGCATTCGAACATCGATTTGCGATCACGCGCGGTAGCTGGTCTGGAAGATGCTCAGCCGGATACACAACCTGTGTCTCCAGTTTGATCTCGTGGCCAACATGCTCACAATAGCGAATTTTGCTTACTTTCCACTTTTTTTGAGCCATACGACACCTCCAGTGTACATCCACATTGTATGACAATCAAAAAACGCCTGCCAGTGACAGGCGTCATTTATTGAGATGACAAACCACCTATTGTGGATGGGACTTGACCGATTTATCTTTGAAACCTCGCGCCGCAGTCTCCGGCGGCGGGATATTCTTGCGCCGAGGACTGCGCAAGAAGCAGTCTAAATTATTGTCTGACAAGTTTGTAGACTTCACCACCATCACTGACCAGATAAACCTCGCCTGCTTCATCCTGCCCAAAGGACGTGATTCTCAAACCCGTTTCAAACAACAATTGATCCTGCCACTGCCCCCCAACATTGATCAAGCCCCAAACATATCCTGAGCAATAATCGCCGTACAGATAGATTCCGTTCCATTCGGGCATCGAGCCGCGATAGACATACCCGCCCGTGACCGAACAATGTCCCTGTGCATGACTGTATTCCGCAATGGGATCGGTGAGTCCGCCTAGGGGAGTACCGTCGTACTCATGCGCGCCTTCGCGGAAGTCCCAGCCGTAGTTGATTCCGCCAGGTTCACCAGCGGGATGGATGTCTATCTCCTCCCAGGCGTTCTGCCCGACATCGCCCATGTAGAGGTCACCAGTCAATGGATCGAACGAGATTCGCCAAGGATTGCGCAAGCCGTAATCCCAAATCTCGCTACCAAAGGGGTTATCCGCAGGGACGGTGTATGGCTCGGCCGAATCGACATCCAGACGCAGGATTTTCCCGAGCAGCGTATCGGTCTTCTGCCCGTTGCCAAAGGGATCACCCGCCGAGCCGCCATCGCCCAGACCGGCGTACAAATATCCATCGGGCCCAAAATCGAGGCCGCCGCCGTTATGGTTGGGGAAAGGCTGATCCACCCGTAGCAGGTTGACTTCGCTTGCGGGGTCCGCAATATTGGGGTCGCCCGAGACCTGAAAGCGCGAGATAAACGTATCACCGCCGCTGCCGGTGTAATTTACGAAAAAATATCCGTTTTGGGCATAGGCGGGGTGAAATGCCAGCCCCAGCAGACCCATTTCGTTGGAACTGTCGTTGACACGATCCTCGATGTTCAAGAACGGCGTTTCGATCAATTCTCCGTTCTCGATGATGTGGATGTGCCCCAATTTCTCGACTACAAACAAGCGGCCGGAGCCGTCGGCCTGCAGGTCTACGGGACGTTCGAGTCCCGAGACGATAAACTGCCATGTGAAGGCATTCGGGTCCGGGAAATCCCCTGTGTCCGCAGGCGGCGGAGGCGTGTCGGTGTCGGGAAGGTCCGTCGGCGCGGCGGTTGCAGGGGCTGTGGCCGGAACCGTCGTGGACGGGGAAAAGGTTGGCAGGCCGGGATAAGGCGTCGGCGTGGGTGGAGGTGTTGTGCCCGGGGCTGTGCACGCCGCAACCAGCAGCAGCAACAGGATCAGAGAGCGCTTCATGAACTAGTCGTTCACATCCGTTGATTCCGCATCGATCACATTGTCGGTGTCGTCCAGGTTGCTTTGCAGTGCGTCCCTGTGTTCCTTGACGACATCCGGCGGGCAAAGCTCGACAAACAGGTTGGAGCCCATCCACAAAATGGCGGCATCATCCAGCACACCCACAAACGGAATGGCGATGGCATCCAGCGGCCAGAAGAGATAGGCCAGTGAAGCCAGCGGCAGGAATTTAATGAAGAAATTTACGCGACGGTCACCCATTAAACGCGTGATCAGTTTTAGGCGCAGGACCAGATCACGCAGCATGCCGCCTTGTGGAACAACTACATTTTTCGATTTTTTATCAGCCATGGCTGTCTCCTTTGAATCAATCAACTTGTAGGATATGACGAATATCCTGTGCAACACATTATAAAACACATGTACAGTTTGCAATTTATATTCTATCAATACATATATAAATCTAATCTTGGAGAGCAATATGGATATGACCATCGATTTCCCAGGCGGTGCGCGCGTGGACGCGCATTTCCGCAATCATCACATTCAAACCGACCAGCCCCTGCGAGGCGGCGGGGAAGACTCAGCGCCCACACCGTTCGACATGTTCCTGGCATCCATCGGGACGTGTGTCGGCATTTACGTGCTCGGCTTTTGCAAGCAGCGCAACCTGCCCACGGATGGGATACGCATCACCCAACGCCATTATCCCAACCGCGAGACCGGCTTGATGGACAGGATCGAAATTGACATTCAGGTGCCGCCCACCTTCCCGAAGCGATATCACAGCGCGCTGATCCGTTCGGCGGAGTTGTGTAAGGTGAAAAAGTCGCTGGAAACGCCGCCGCAGTTCGAAATCAGGACGAAGGAGGTGGAAGTCATTTAGCGCTTGTTCTTTGATCAATGGTGTAAAATTATTCATACTGTTTTAACTTAAAGCGGCATAAAGTCCCAAATTGGATGTTATACGGTAGCCGTCTATAATCCGTTCTACTGCCGCCGCATAACCCCTAGTTAGCCCGCCAACATCTGCTTCTGATTCAATCTCCTGCATTTGTGCAACAGTTACTATCCAGCCCAACTCACTAG
>DATHRQ010000157.1:0-6348 GCA_035465095.1 Anaerolineales bacterium
TGATATTTACCATGCCCGTGTGGAAGACTGTGCCGCCTGTCCTTTGAGAGCGCGCTGCTTGAGCAAGCCTACATCATCGCGCAGGTATCTTTCCGTGCCAGTGGACACACAGCAGCCCAACCTGATCGATGAGATGAAGGCCAAGATCGATACCGAACAGGGGAAGCACATCTACGCCAGGCGGCTGGGCATTGTCGAGCCGGTCTTTGCGAACATTTGTGTGCACAAGCACATGCATCGTTTTACCGTACGCTCTAAATTGAAAGTGGATGTACAATGGAGATTATTCGCTCTGGTACACAATATTGGCAAGATCCACACTTTTGGGGCAATCCACTGACCCCTTGCAGAGCGAAACACCCATGATTCTGCCTGCCGCGCGAAAAATTGGTCTCCCTGTGGAACCCCCAGACTGGGAAAACTCCCTACAAAACCAGTTTTTCGACAGTCTCGTTAGGCGGCAAGTGGCCACATATTGATTTTGTTCCAGATTATCAATGCTACAGTTTTTATTAAGGAGAGTTAATAACGGTGAACACTTCAGCAGAATTTCTAAACCTACTTATCGGACAGTGGGAATTAACTGGTCAAATGGGCACAACTAAATTGCAACAAGCGGTAACAGTACAATGGGTACTTGAACGCAGCTTTGTCGAATTACATTTTGCATCAACTTTGCCTGCTTCAGTAAGTCAGCCACCATATCAGGCTATCTATTTCATTGGTCACGATGAGCAAAATGACACTTATGTTATGCATTTGTTGGATACCTTTGGCGCAGGTTTTTCACGAGTAATTGGCTTGGGCAAGCGAGATGGAAACACCATTCCTTTTATTTTCCAATATAAAGAAGGCCCGTTTATGAATCGACTCATTTGGGAATCTAGCACACAGAGTTGGACATTTGAACTGACATATGAACAGGATGGCCAGGTCCACACATTTGCAACTAAACACATGACGCGTAGGAAGTAAGGAATGCAAGAAGCAATGGAGTTTTTTCTTTTTCAGAGAAAGATCGAAACACAATTTATAGGTTTTTCAGTCTATAGACAGCCATCACTATCCCTATCAATTTATTCAATAAAAACTTTTAACGAAAGAGCTTATAAAAGGGCATTTCTCTATTTTCTTTCCAACTTTTGATTGATTAAGAAATCCATCTCCCTCCTGATGACATCCCAATAAAAACATCCTACACTACCTGCATCAAAATCAAATCAAGATGGAGGTAGAAATGAAAACTACAACGAATGAAAAAAGCAACGCCTGGCGAAGGATCGCCATCGTCACGCTGCTGTTGGTGGTGCTGATTGGGCCCAACTTCGGCCCGCTTCCACACCTGCTCAGGCAGGGCCTTTCGCTGGAAGGCTTGGCCGTTGCCATGTCCCAATCGCGGGTCCCATAAAACGCAGACAGTATCACTTCGATATCGGTCAAATAACCCTTTTACTAATTAAACTTTAACTCCAAAACTATTCTTTTTTCAGGATGCTATAATCTGCAAGGAATAAACCGTATGGGAACAGCGTGCGCAATCTCCTGATTGACCCACTTTCACAACAATTCTTTTAAGGAGGATTAAAGCATGACTCTACTGGAAAAGGTTGACCACTTGATATTCGCAGTCCCAGACCTGGAGGAGGGTCGGGATAAAATCGAAAGACTTCTGGGAGTGCGTCCAATTCCTGGCGGCCGGCATCCCGAATTTGGAACTCACAACGCACAACTTTCTCTGGGGCCGACGACATACCTTGAGGTCCTAGCTCCTGACCCCAATGCGGACGTGCCTGCGGAGGATGTCCTTTTTGGGCTCGACAGTTATCAGGAACCAAGACTTACAACCTGGGTTCTGCACACGGAAGAGATTGAGAAGTTGGCCGCTTCGGCAAAAGCAACTGGCTTTGATCTGGGAGCCGTAGGATCAGGGCAACGCGTTAAACCTGATGGCACAGTGGTTTCGTGGAAATTCACAAATCCTTCTGCCATGCTTCTAAACGGGGCTGTACCCTTCCTGATATCCTGGGGAGATACTCCCCACCCAGCCGGGGCAGCACCGCGGGCAGGTGAGCTTATCGGACTCAGAATCGAACACCCCGAACCAGAGCGTGTCCGCCAGGCACTTCTTGCACTTGGTCTGGAGATGGATGTACAAGCTGGTCCCCAATTCCAATTGATCGCCACGATCAAAACATCTCAAGGCGATGTAGAAGTTCGATAGCAATGACAACAGACCTTTTACGTGATGTGAGCGTCGTCGGGATCGGCCAGATCCCTGTCCTAAAAAGCAATCCCAGCACGCTCCGAAAAATGGGTGCCCGGGCAGGCCGTCTCGCAATGGAAGATGCGGGTGTCGAGCAGGTGGATGCCTTGTTCGTCGGCAACATGCTCGCCGATGAACTGCAAAATCAAAAACATGTTGCAACTTTAATTGCCAGCGAACTCGGCCTGCGCGGCATCGAGGCCCTGCAGGCACGGGCAGCAATGGCCTCAGGGGCGGCAGCCCTGCGGATGGCGTATCTCGCCGTTTCCAGCGGGGAAGCCCGCATCGCCATGGCGCTCGGCGTCGAAAAAATGAGCGGGAGCCTGGTCACCCCTGTCCTTGCCAAGGCCTTGGACGCGGATATCGAGACCGAGGCCGGTGCAACCCTGATCAGCCAAAACGCCCACATGATGCAGCTTTACATGGACCGCTACAACATAAAAGCCGACGAGTTCAACGCCTTTCCTCTGGTCGCCCACAACAACGCCCGCACAAATCCGAACGCTCTCTTTAAAGATAAGCGTGTCTATGGTCGCACGATCAAAAGGTCGCGGGTGATCTTTCCACCGCTGCGCCTTTACGACGCTGCTCCCGTATGCGATGGGGCGGCCGCGGTCGTGCTTACCCGCTCCCGCGAGGCCAGAGCCTACACAGACCACCCAGTGCGTTTGTTGAGTTCGAGTGTCGCAACCGATTGGTTCCGCATAGCCGACCGGGAGGACCCGCTGCGTTTATTCGCTGCAGAGAAGTCGGCATACGATGCGTTTCGCAAAGCCAATGTCAACAGGAATGACATCAGTCTTTTCGAAGCTCACGATGCCTTCAGTATCATGGCCTGCCTCCAAATCGAAGCGGCGGGGTTCACCGAACCGGGGGAAGGCTGGCGCCTTGCCAAAGAGGGCCAGACACGGCTGCGCGGAAAACTTCCCCTCTCGACGTTTGGCGGATTAAAGGCACGCGGCCATCCCATCGGGGCGACAGCACTTTATCAGACGAGCGAAATTGTGCTCCAACTCACCGAACGGGCTGGCAAAAACCAGGTGAAGAATGCGGAGATTGCGCTCCTCCAGAGCGTTGGAGGCGCTGGCAGTACGATTTTGACACATGTGTTTGGGATTTAGGAAAGAATTACAGCAGAGGAGATCACGACATGAAAATATTAATAACAGGGGGCACGAATGGCATGGGGAAAGGGGTTGCCAAAATCCTGGCGGGAATCGACAATCAAGCCTATGAGATCATTATTCTATGCAGATCCAGAGAACGGGGTGAGACTACACTAAACGAACTTGCAGCAGCTACATCTAACGATAAAATCTCGATAGTTTTATGCGATCTCACAAAACTCAGTGACGTAAGGGAGGCGATCAAGGAAATTCGAAGTCAGCACGAGTCACTGGACGGCCTGTTTATCAACGCCGGTTTAGGGTACGCTCCCGAACGTGTCGAAACCGAAGATGGAATGGACCCCCATTTTCAGGTGAATTACCTGTCTCAATTCATGTTGACCTTGAACTTGCTGGATTTACTGGAGAGGTCTGATAACGGAGGTCGGGTGATCTTCAACGTCACAGAGACCGGTGAAATATTCTGGGACGATATTCAAATGAAGAACAAATGGGGTTATGAAGATGCCATCCACCAGGGGATGGTCGCCAAGAGGATGTTCGGTCACCGTATGCACGATCTGTATGAGAAAAGAGAAGGCCCAAAAGTGTCTTTTATTGGATTTCAAATCCACAAGACTGTGTGGACAAACCAGATCAATATCATTCCGTTTTTCATGAAATCCATGGCAACCTTAATGAAACTTTTTGGCACATTCATTTCCATGGAGGAGTGTGGAGAGGTCATGGCTCCTTTGTTTACCGAAAGCCAGGAAGAAAGTTTGAAGAAATCTGGAAAATTCATCACCTGGAAAAATGACGGGTTTGTAGAGATGAAGCATGATGATTACGCGCTAGATAAAGCAAACCAAGAAAAGCTGTGGAACATCAGCCTGGATTTATGTAACGACGAAAGAACAGTCCAAATCGCTGAAGAGCTTTTATAAATCTGGAGACTTTGAATGCCAACTTCCAATTTCCCTCACCTGGTAGAGACTGACTGGCTGGAAGCCCATCTTGACGATCCCAACATCCGTATTTTGGATTGCACCACCTTTTTGCGCGCCTCTGAAGACGGCTATTACATGGAAAGCGGTCTTGGTCTATGGAAGAAGGCGCATATCCCTGGGAGCGTTTTCGCAGATCTCTCCACTGACCTGTCAGATCAAGACAACTCCATACAGTTTATGATCCCTCCAGCCGATAAGTTTGCCCAGGCGATGTCCCGCTTGGGCATTCGGGATGACACGTTTGTCGTCTTGTATGACTCCTTTATCAATATTTGGGCGGCACGTGTCTGGTGGATGCTGCGGTCATTCGGATTTGAGAAGGCAGCCATCTTGAATGGAGGCTGGAAAAAATGGAAGCGGGAAAAAAGGCCGATCACCACGGAAACCGCGGATCGCCCCAAGGGAGAACTGGTCGTTCACCCAAACGCAGGGATGATCGCCTCGAAAGAAGATGTGTTGAAAGCTATCGACAACCCAGAGATCATCCTCATTGACGCCCTGACACGTCAGGAATATTCAGGAGAAATGGCCGTGTATGGTCGTCCGGGGCACATCCCGTCGAGTATAAACATCCCTGCCATTGAACTCATCGATCGCAGGACACGTTCATATTTACCAGTGGAGAAATTGGAAGAAATATTAGAACCGATATTAAAAAAGGAACCGTCTGGAATAATCACCTACTGTGGAGGCGGCGCAGCAGGCAGTAGTGTCGCCTTTGCCTTAAAGCTGCTTGGGGTGGAGAATGTCTCGGTTTATGATGGCGCTCTCATTGAGTGGGCTTCCGACCCAGAACTGCCAATGGTCACGAGTTGACTAAAGCAGATGCCTTCTAACACAAGATTAACAAGCCAGTGATACCATTTTCAAGTGTAAGTTTATAAATAGGGAAGCTCAGTTCTTCTCAATAATTCACAAAATCTAAAGCTATGAAAGGAAATAAAATGGCAACCAAGAAAACCTTTTCAACACAAATAGATATTGCAGCTGAAACCCGCAAAGAGATGATCACCCTGCTCAACCAACAACTGGCAGATACATTCGACCTCTTCAGCCAGACCAAGCAGGCTCATTGGAACGTCAAGGGACCGCAGTTCTATCAACTGCACAAACTCTTTGACGAACTGGCTGACGGCCTGCGGGCCTATGTGGACATGATCGCCGAACGCGCCACCGCCCTCGGCGGCGTTGCACAGGGAACTGTCCGAATGGCCTCGGAATCATCGCGCTTATCCGAATACCCAGCGGGCGGCGTGGAAAGCATGGCGGCAGTTGAAGCATTGGCGAAGGGGTTCGCGGCGCTTGGCAAATCGACCCGCAAAGCCATAGATGCCGCCGACGAGGCTGGTGACATGGACACCTCCGATCTGTTCACCGAGGTATCCCGCGGCCTGGATAAATGGATATGGTTCCTGGAAGCTCACATACAAATGTAAACCATGTTCTTCTTCGAAAATACAAATATATGATTGCATAGTAAAACAAGTCTGCTCAAATTAGCAGACTTGTTTTTTAAAATTTATTGTGTCAACCCCACAAATCTATCGCGATATCCTCCAGCCCCAACTCGGTCAATTTCTTAGGCGTAGGCTTGCCGGTTTCCACATCCCAGCTGCGCACCTCATAATAGGCAGCCAACATCCCTTCGATATCCGGCACGAATCCTTCCGAGCCGCCGTCAGGAAACGGGGTCAACAAGGCTTTCGGAAGTTTGTCGTTCGCGCGCGTCAAACCCATGCGGTTATTGATCGCACGCTTAAGGTTCCATGAACGCTCGCCGAACTTCATCATATCGTCCACAGACCAATCCAGCCCGCAGGCGGCATTAATAAGTTCAACTTTTCCCCGGGCTTCGACGTTCGCAAAGATACACATCACGATGGCATTATCAATTGTCCGCCAATCCTGATGTCTCGCCACACTGGCCGTTTTTTCTGCCTGCGCATGACGCGACATAAACTCGATGCCA
>DATHRQ010000158.1:0-4332 GCA_035465095.1 Anaerolineales bacterium
CTCAAGGACTCGCGGAACACGGTCCATTATGATCGTCCCCTTATTGGCGCGCGGCGAAGCCATCGGTACGATCGGTATGCCTGCCAAAGACCCGCAACATGTTTTCACTTAGGATGAGATCGAATTGGCTGAGACAATTGCCAGCCAGATTGCAGCGGCTGTTGACAATGCGCAGCTGCATGGCAAAACAGAAATTGCGCTGGACGTTGCCGAACGGGACCTGGAAATTGGTCGTCAGATTCAATCTGGATTCTTCCCGGAACGGTTGCCGGATATCCCAGGCTGGGAGATCGCAACACATTTTCACGCCGCGCGCCAGGTGGCAGGGGATTTTTATGATGCCTTCCAATTCAAAGATTCCAAATTTACGGCTTTTATCATCGCTGACGTGTGCGACAAGGGCGTGGGTGCAGCGTTGTTCATGGTCCTGTTTCGGAGCTTATTGCGCGCGTTCAGCGAGAGACAAATTGCCCGCGAAAATATTCAGGATCAACTGCTCGATATCATTTTGAGCACGAATAACTTTATCGCAGAATATCATGGCAAATCGAACATGTTCGCAACCTTGTTTTTTGGGATACTCGACCCTGAAAGCGGGGTGTTGCATTATGTCAATGGCGGGCACGAACCGCCGATCATATTGAACAGGAAGGGCGAGGTCTCCCAGCAATTGATGCCGACAGGCCCCGCAGTCGGCTTGTTTCCCAAAATGAAGTTTCAGGTGGAGCGTGTCGTTCTGGCCGAGGGAGATTGCGTTATTGGGTATACCGACGGGACAACCGATGCCAGGAACACGTCAGGCGAACAGTTTTCCGAAGAGCGGCTGTTGAAGAATATCGCCTATCCGTGGACGTCTGTTTTCAGCATGCTATTCGAATTGAACACCGAATTGCAAAAACACATCGGTGAGCAAAACCAATTCGATGATATTACATTGATCTCTTTCAGGCGAAAATCAGCGGCAGATGACAGCGCCCATGTCATCTGCCGAACTGCACATATGAATTTCCTTGCGGAACTTCGTGAATTTGTCGAGTCTGCGGCGGCACACAGCGGGCTGGAGCGTGATCACGTGTTTGCATTTAAACTTGCAGTGGATGAAATCTGCACCAACATCATTCAATATGGGTATGAAGGAAGAGAGCCGGGTTTGTTATCATTATCTTTTGATATGAATGATGATTGGGCAAGGCTGATCATTCGGGACGATGGAAGACATTTTTCGCCGGACCAGGCTGAAAGTCCGGATATCGAAGCGGGTTGGAACGAAAGGGAGGCTGGCGGTCTGGGACTCTATTTTGTCCAGGAATTGATGGATAACGTCACGTATAATAGAACACCAGAGAACGCGAATCAATATGTTCTAGAAAAAGAAATAAAACCCCAAATGCAATAAGGAGTTGATCATGGAAATCAAGGACCGAACGGTTAATGAAGTTACTATAATTTCACTGGAGGGAAATATCGATGCGATGACGGCTCCTAAGATTACAGAATTTATTCACGGGCAGATATCCAAGGGCAATATCAATTTAGTGGCAGACCTTGGAGGCGTTGAGTACACAAGCAGCGCCGGTTTGCGCGTTATGCTTGGCGCGATCAAGGAAACCCGTTCACAAGGCGGCGACCTGCGCCTGACAAGCATTCAGCCGGATGTGCAAAAAGTCTTGAACTTGAGCGGATTTTCGAACATCCTGAAAATCTTTGACGACCTTGATGCGGCAGTGGCCAGCTATTCATAATCCGGGATAAAAGATGGGAAAACCACGTATTGCACTTGTGATCGGCTCGGGCAGTGTGAAGTGTGCCGCCGCGTTGGGATTGATGAAAGTGCTCGAGCGCGAAAATATAGATGTGGATATGGTGGTGGGATGTTCCGGGGGGGCGATCTACGCTTCTCTCATCGCTTTGGGCTGGCCTGTCGAACGAGCGACAGAGTCCACGCTGAAAATGTGGACCCGCGAAGTGACAGCCAAACGAAACACACGTGCCCTGCTTCAACTCGCCCTGCCCTGGGTGTTCAAGTTCGATGAATCGTTTGGGTTGATCGACGACCGCCTGATCGACCGCCGGCTGCAGGATGGCTTCGAAGGTGCGACCTTTGCCGATGCGCGTATTCCCCTATATATAACTGCAACAGACTTGTATAACGGTGAACAGGTTGTTATATCTGAGGGAAAGATAGCAAAGGCTGTTCGTGCCAGCATATCCATCCCATATATTTTCCCGCCTGAAAAACTCAACGGCCGCTTCCTGATCGACGGTTACCAAAGCGACCCGCTGCCTGTTGGAGTTGCTATCAGGGAGGGGGCGGATATTATCATCGCAATGGGATTTGAAAGTCCGTATCAGGAGCATATCACATCGTTGATGCGTTACAACTTCCAGATCAGCAGCGTAACGTCAAACAATTTACTCAAAACGAATTACGCATTTCATAACCTTGCACATCATTCCGAGATCATCCCCATTATTCCTGAATTCAAACAACGCATTAAACTATTCGATACAGATAAACTTCAGTATGTGATCGAAGAGGGCGAACGGGCTACGAAACAGCAATTACCTTTTATCAAGAGTCTGCTGGCATGAAAGGGGCAGTGTCAGTATGAGTGCAAAAAAGCGTGTTTCCTTGGTGATTGGATCTGGCGGGATAAAGTGTGCGGCAGCGGCCGGGTTATGGCGCGTGTTAAAGTCGGAAAATATTGAAGTGGATTCGGTTGTCGGTTGCAGTGGAGGCAGTATGTACGCCGCACTGATCGCAAACCATGTTTCTGAAAAAGATATGGAAGAGTGGTCTCGCACGCTATGGACCAGCGACATCATGCGAGGCTATACTGAAAATCTCAAAGCCAGCAAGGACGGGTCTTTGCGTTTCAACGAACAGAGCGGTCTTGTCGACGACTCAGTATTGAATAAAAAATTACAGGATATTTACGGTGATTGGAATTTTTCAGACCTTAAGATGCCATTCAAGGTTGTTGCAACTGATTTACTTACTGGCGAAAAAGTGACTCTCTCCAATGGTAGTGTTTTCGATGCGATCCGTGCCAGCGTTGCCATCCCGATCATTTTTCCTCCCTGGGAGGTGGATGGTCGCTTATTGATCGACGGAGCCGCGTCTGATCCACTTCCAATAGACGTGGCCATTCAGGATGGCGCGGATATCATTATCGCCATGGGCTTCCAGCTCGATTATCGAACCCGCTTCCGCTCGATGACAGCAGTACAGGAACAACTGAACAGCATCTACATCAACAACATCCTGAACTCAACATATGCCTTTTATAATCTCGCACATCATGCGGAAATATTTCCAGTCATCCCTGAGTTTGAGGGTACGGTTTCGATGTTTGATGTGGATAAGATTTCCGAGGTGATTGACCGTGGAGAACAGGCTGTTCGCAAGCAGATCCCACATATCAAGCGTTTGCTGGCTTCAATGTAAAAGATCATCGATACCCTTGGTTTGACAAAAGGCTTTGTTGATTTATAATATTTCTGATGATTCACGGTCCAAATTAGATGCAAAGGAGACATACATACAAATGAAGAATAAAATATTAATCATCTTGGTTTTGATTTCCATGCTGGCCATGGCAACCCCGGTTGCTGCCGATGCCCCCAGCTGTAATTGGGGCAAATTGACCAGCGAAGAGATATCAGAGGGATTTGGTCAAGGAAAACATGCCTCCGACCCTAGTGGCGATGGGTATGGCCCGGGAGATGCCGATCACAGGCGCGCCGGTCTGGCGAATGTTGTTGGCAAAGGCGATCTGGAAGCCACCTGCATCTTGATCGACTCACTAATGAATCCCTAAATGCTGTAAATGCGAAAATCAAAAAACCGTTCATTTCGAACGGTTTTTTGATTCGATTTTTTAACTGAACTATAAAGAAAAAAGCAATGCCCCCAAATGGACCTGTTCCGAATCATCTTCTCCGTTCCTAGAGAATAAATCTCGCACGAGGCAACGAAGATGGTTAAAGGTCAATTCGGCCCGTGTCTTTATCTTGCGATAGGTGGCAACTATTGGCCATTAAGCCAAAATCCACAAGAGCATGAGGTAGCAACTGCAGATTGCGGCTGGCGCAAACCATTCCCAATTTGATTGCTAAATTTCGTTGGTAAAGCACTATCGTATGTAAGATAGGTGATTGATGTATTAAGGTGCTTTTGGGAAGGCAAGACACTCCCCGTGGTGAACAGTATTTTCAGAAGGCTCCCAATACCCAGGAGGCAACTCCAAAACACGAAAGGATGCATATGGAATGCCATAAATTGACTCTTTGGTCAGATTTAGGTCAGGGTCTGTCCAGTCTTCATTGGCA
>DATHRQ010000159.1:0-2146 GCA_035465095.1 Anaerolineales bacterium
CCGGTTTCCGTCAGCGCGGGGATTTTCAGAACATCCTCACCGCGGTTATGGGAAGCCTCGACCAGATAATCGAGACTGCTTTGGAATCCAGCCAGATTAGCCAGCGCGTCATCGCCCGCACGGAGGGGATACGCATTCACGTAATAATCCAAACCAAACACATCCACGTAGTCGTCGCCCGGGTAGGCGTAAAAGTATTCTCTCTCGAACGAAGCCAGGTCAGGGAACGAAAAATCGCTTTCCCGGCCGCGCATGCAGCGTGCGTCGGGCGAGTAAGCGTACAACAGATTGTGCAGACCGGCTTCGTCACGCAGGTATTCCACTGTAAAACGCCATAAGGCAATATATTCTTCTTCTGTTGCGTTCTCGTCCGGATGGTCCGGAACCCTTCTGCCCCACCAGAAAGTTCTGCAAGTATGTTCGTGGAAAGGCCGAAAGATGACCGGTATGAGGTGCTCCTCCTCCTTCCAGGGCACACCGGAGACGGTCAGGCCCCTGTCGAACGCGGCGAATGCGTCCAGCCAACTGAGGTACAGGTCATGGTTCGAACCGCCGGGCAGGATCGTGGAGACCGCCGATGTCGTGTCGTAGAAATTCTCGCCGGTGACCGGGTTGAACATATGCCAACTGAGCGTGATCACGCCGCCGCGCCGGTAGGCTGCAATGATCTCTTCCCGCATCCTGTCGAACGGCACGCCGTCCACATTATTGGGTCCGCCCAACTCCAGGGCACCGATCTCCCAGCCGTGGACGGCCGGGTACGAGCCGGACACTTCGAGGACGTCTGATCGGCCGGGTTCGTCCACCCAGCCGACGCCGAAGAACGTGTCGTCCTGATGGCCGAAGAGGGTCTGGTTGCTGTCTGCCAACGTCCAGAGTTTCATGAAGAGTGCCTTGGTCTCATCGGTGGCGATCCGGTCAATGGTGGGAATGCTCTCAACGGAACGCACTCCCAACGTGCAGGAGGATGCCGCGAGCGCGACGACCATTCCAAGGATGATGATTTTCTGGAGGCGGGTGGACGTATGCATAAGGGCTCCTTATATTTAAGGCGTGTTGGTCGATATAAATTCAACCAGATCAGATAAAAAGTTCTCAAGGGCCAAAAAATTCCCGATGTGATCGTGGTTTGGAAACGTCAACCTCCTCCCGTTCTGTAACAACTTTTCAGCCTTCCCAGCCAAGTCTTCAGGATCCTCCTTTTCACCGACGATGATCATCACCGGCACTTTGATTTCGGCAAGTCGGTCCCACACGCCCGGCCAATCCTTCCAGCCTGTCAGTTCAAGCGCGATCATCTCCTTGTCCGTGGATAGGGATTGTCCTCGCAGCCATTCGGGGAACAAGTCACCATCGTTTTCATATAGATCGATCAGATACTGCATTCCGATAGCGCGGATTGAATCCGCAAGCGATTTTCGCGCCTCGTAAACCTCATCGTTCATCAGCCCGACCGAGCCTATCGAGACGAGACAGGCAATCCGGTCTGGATGACTGGCGGCCAATTCGAAACCCACTCGACCTCCATCCGAGTAGCCGATAAACGCTGATCTTTCGATACCGAGCGCACCCATGACGGCAAGAACATCGTCAACATAGTTTTCCATGCGATGTTGAGCCAACGCAGCCGGTTTGTCGCTGCGACCGTGACCGCGGTGATCTACCAGTATTTTTCTAAATCCATCAAGATTTTCGATGTAACCCGCCTCCCGCCACATGTTCATGTCACCGGCCGCACCGGTTTGAAAAATGACAGGTGGTCCCTTTCCCTCAATTTCGTAATAGATTTTTACACCGTTGTTTGAAGTAATTGGCACGTTGTATCAGCTTTCTTATTTAAGGTTTAGGGAAGTCGTGGTTTGTCTTGACGGGTAGTATAAACCTCATGTCAGGAAAACGAAGAGGGCGTTCATGTCGCGAAGCACATCGTGCTCGAAGGATATCCCCAAAGGGAGCTTTGTTGGGCGCGGTTTTTGGATTTATTTTGCGCCTTTTTTTCTTTATTAAACCACGAAATTTTCATCATCGATTTCCGCTCAGCGCTGCCCGACGGCTTGCGTTACGTGCAGATTGGAGAGCTATGTTAGCTGCTCACTGTCTCAGCAAGACAATACCAATTACTAATTGGATAATTCCCAAGATAAAC
>DATHRQ010000160.1:0-4464 GCA_035465095.1 Anaerolineales bacterium
GGATGCTACCGTATTGCCCCCTCTGTCATAAATGGTAACCGGGGCATTCGCTACAGGGGTTTGTGATGGCAGATCGACCGCCCACACAAGCGCTTCTGTGGCACCCAATTTGAACATCAGGTTGACATTGCTCGAAGAGACGAAAGCCTCATTCCTTACAAATCCATCATCTTGTACCTCTGGTGACGACAACCTGACAAAATATAAACCTGAAGTCAACTGGTTGTTATCTTGCGTAAGGTCCAAAGTTACAACTTGGGATTGATTTGGCGAAAGGTCTAGCGCTTGCGACTATGAGGAAGCATCGCTGGGCGTAAATGTTTCCTGAGTGTCAGACGAAAATTGAAGTGAAAAGAATTCCTGTATCGAAAGTGGTGCGATCGTCACCTCTGCCTGGGTAATGTTAACCGCATTAGCAAACAATACCGGCTCATCTGGGCGAACGAAAAAATTGCTATACCCGGCTCCAAATAGCACATTCAATCTTGGAGGCAGCGGCGGTGTTTGAAAATTGAAGATGAACGGCTCACCGAGTGTCTGCCCCCACTGGTCGCTGATCGTTTCCGATAGTTCGACCACATAATTCGTGCCGGAGATGAAATTGCCATCTATGTACAGTTCACTTTTGTTGAAGGAATAGGAGTCGACATGGAAAGTATCCAGCGCGGGTGTTATGGTCACAAGATCTTCATAATCTCCTCTAGCAAGCGGTGCGCTGAATGTAAACTCGATTCGTGTCCGAAGATTTTCCGTCCCGGTTACTGCGAAATTACGATATGTGTTCAATATCACGCCATAATCTTCGCCGAGAGAAATCCCGCTTTTCGATTTCGCGTTTGCACCGATATTCAGCGTATACCCGATCCCGCGCGCCAGTTCGTTCTCAGGCAGGAACGTCAATTCAGTATCGTCCTCGTTCCACGCATACGCGCCGTTCACCGAGCCCTCCGTGCCGCTCAACAGGAAATTCAACTGCACGCTCTGACGGTCCATGGGCTGGTTGAAGGTCAGTTTGATCTCCGGGTTCGGGGGCAGGAATTCCGCCGGGGATGGGCTGACCTCTACGACCCGCGGCCGCGCTGTGACGAATTTCCAGGCGTTGACCACGCTTCCATCCAAGCTGACGCCTGAAGCCGTCTTCAAGTCTGCGTTCACGCTGACGGTGTACTCCGTGCCCCCCAGCATGGCCGGCTCGGGATAAAAGATGTACGTACTGGTGTTGACCCATTCCCCGCGCCCCTCGACGGCGGGCTGCACGCTGAAGGCCGGCGGCAGCGCAGCTGGGTTCGCGCCAAGCGGCACGACCGGCTGATTGAACGAGGCCACAATGGCCGCATCCACGTCCACATCGGCGGCGTTTTCCTTGGGGAGCACGTTCGTGGCGCGCAAATGATCTGCAACGGTAAATGCAAGCTGGATGGTTTCCGGGATGCCAAATCCGCTAGCCGATTGGATGGAGTCGGCGATCTGTATTTCAAGTTTTGAATTGGGTGGGTAGGGTTGTGCCGGCGTGAAGGTCAGCGTGGCTTCGTCGCTCCATGTGAAGGTTCCGTCGGGCAGTCCGCTCATGGCAGCTTCAACGGAGGCCTTGTTCATCCCCTGGTTGAAATACAATGTGATGGGAGATCGATGCCCGATGACCGTATTGAGCGGCGGGTCTGTTTCGACCAGCGCGGCCGGGTAGGCCTGCTGCGCCACAGTCGATGCTTCCGCTTCCGTTGTCGGCGTTGGTGCGATCAGTTCGGAGATGTCGGGAACGCCACTGCATGAGGTGACGATCAGACTGATCAGGAGGAGACAATTCAGGATGAGGGGGAAGCGGTTTTTCTTCATAAGTCCTCAGTTTAATGAGACGAATAAATTTATTATACTCTTGTAAGAATCAAAAAGGATACGGACATGCCCGTATCCTTTGCTTGTGTTTGCAGCGAGGCGGACGACTTTACTATTCGCCAAGCTCGTTCAAAATGGATTCCAACTCCACCTGAAAGGCGCTGAAAGGTTGTGCGCCGCTGATCGAGGTCGTTTTTGTCTCACCGTTAACGGTCCAGGTGATAATGAAGCCCGGCGTGCCGGTCACACCGGCAGCGGAGCCGTCTTCAAAGTCCTGCTGCGTGCGTTCCTCATATTTGCCGCTTTCATAACAGGCGTTGAACTCGTCCATGTCCAAACCGGCTACTTCGGCGATCTCCGCCAGGCGCCTGTCGGTAAAGGAGCCGACATCCTCGCCGAGGACGTTGGCAAATAAATGGGCGTGCATCTCCCAGAACATATTCTGGTCGCCGGCGCAGTAGGCGGCCATGGCGGCGTCCTGCGATTCGGTTCTGGCCGGAATGCCCCTGGCGCGGGCGATATTGTCGCTGACGAAGTTGCCCATGGAGCGGTAAACGAAATAGACTTTGCCGGTCTCGATGTAGTATTGAGAGAGCAGGGGTTCGGTCTCATTATGGAAACGTTCACAGAACGGGCATTGAAAATCGGAGTACTCCTCGATCTTGATCGGAGCATTCGGGTCGCCCAATGCATTGTCGTTGGCGTTCGGGTGGGTACCCACATCCACAGCCACCACATCGGCGATGGGTCTGAGCGATGGATAAAGGAAGGCAAATACGAGAAGCGCTGCGCCAAGCGTTATCAGGCTGATGGTGATCAGACGGCTGCGCATTTGTTTCTGTCTCATTTGTTCGCGTCTTATTTGGCGCTTGCTTTTCTTGTCGGGGCTCATACATTACTCCTTGTTGCAAATTTTCTTATCGATAGATTTTCCCATGCACAAAAGGTTTTGTCTAGGACAATTCTAAAGGAATTAATGAATGGAATTCGGCTTTATAATTTTAGGGATGCAAGACAGCGAATTATTGAAAAAATACGAGCCTGTTCTGCGCTTCGCCAAAAGCGAACGATTCTTTCCCATGGCCGTCGAGCCGTATCTCGAAAAGTGTAACCTGCTCCCCAGCGGACCGCAGGGCGCTGTGGAAATGCTGCTGCATCTCGACGACCCGGTCAAGACGCGCATCGAAAAAGTGAAAACGGGAGAATATTTCCTGCGCTTTGTCAACGACCCGTTGATCGATTCCGATATTTGGACCTGGTGGGGCGCGTTGTCCGTTATTGCGGCCGGGGCCGGCTGGTTCCTGGCAGGCTGGCTCGGCGTGGAGATCGCTGCCATCCTTTCCCTGCTTGCGGCGTTCATTATATTCATTCAGGCTTCCCCCATCCGTGTGCGCATCTTTCCCGCCGCCTTCGCCACGCTGATCTTCGTTGCCCTGGAGGCTGCCCCGGTCTGGTTCTTCCTGAGGCCGCACCCCTTCCTTAGTGTTCAGGTGGAATATTTTATCCTGCTGCCGATCTATCTGATTGTGCTGTTCTATCTATTCATCCGTACGATGAAATTCATCTTCGACCGTATTCTTTCCGAGCTGCCGGGTCTGATGCTCGACATATTCTCCAGAGCCACCGAGACTGTGGCGTACAAGGCCTATACTCAATATGCGGGACTGAGCGGGCAGGAACGTCAGCCTGTCTATTATGGACGGGTGGTCCGCGAGGATGGGTGGACGATCCTGCAATATCATTTCTTTTACGCGTTCAACGATTGGCGCCTGGCTGCGAACGGCATCAATCATCACGAAGGCGATTGGGAGATGGTCGCGGTTTATTTGAAAGACAGCAGGCCGTATGCGGTGTTGATGTCGCAGCACGCAACCGGCGCCATGGAATTGTGGAAGGACGTCCGCCGCGCCAGGGACGAGGACGGCAGGCTGACCTCCCACCCCATCATCTATGCAGGGTTGGGATCGCATGCCAATTACAGCCGGCCTGAAGTGATCCGTATCCATCGCCTGTTCCATGAGGGATTAATGCAGCGTTTCCTGTACTGGACCGACGGTCTGATCCATTTTCTGTTCCTGCTCTTTAACCCCGACCAAAGGGCACGTCAGATCGCGTTGCGTGAATTGGCGACACATCCCACCACGGTGCTGACAGAAGAGTCGTTTGCCCATCTGCGCGACGAAGAGGATCATTATCTCGTCAGCCTGCCGATGGAGATCGCCACAGGAGACGGCGTTCGTATCGGCGTCCACGGCGACCATAAACGTGAAGGGCTGAATATGTCCACAAATTACCTGAAGCGCATTATGTCCGACCGCAAGGTGAAACCACCGCCCGCGAGCGAGTGGAGGCAGATCATGTTATCCAGTGAAACGAAATGGTTGGAATATAAGGGGTTGTGGGGCGTGAAGAGTATGTTGAGGGATGAATCCGGCCCGCGCGGACCGAAGTGGAGCCGGCCCGATGAATCCTTTATCATTCATCCGCGCCAACGCTGGGCGAGGCCGCTGGAATGGTTACAGGAGTTGGAGAACAAATGAAAAAGAAAATTGTTGCGGTTATTGTTTTTGTTTCTATTGGTTTGGTCATTTTTCTGTTTATCCCTGATGGTCGTTACTATATCTTTTATCA
>DATHRQ010000161.1:0-3476 GCA_035465095.1 Anaerolineales bacterium
ACTGCCGGGGCGCTGCGGTTGTTTGGGTCACGTTCTGGAATGGACATTAGCACATCCAGTCCGTCCACGACCTGGCCGAAGACACTATGCTTGTTGTCGAGATGAGGGGTGGGGCCGTGGGTTATGAAAAATTGCGAGCCGTTCGTACCGGGTCCCGCATTGGCCATGGAGAGAATCCCCTGTTTGTCGTGTTTCAGGCCGGGATGAAATTCATCCTCGAAGCGATAGCCCGGTCCGCCGGAGCCAACGCCGGTGGGGTCGCCGCCCTGCACCATAAAGTTGGCGATCACGCGGTGAAAAATCACTCCATCGTAGAATCCTTCACGCGCCAGAAAAACAAAGTTGTTTACGGTCTTAGGTGTCTTGTCAGCGAACAATTCGATGACCATGGTACCGTTGTCGGTTTCCATGTGCGCCTTGTATTTTTTGTTCGGGTCGATCTGCATTTCCGGCGGGGTGGACCATTGTTTTGTCATTATGTCTCCTTAATTTAAAATTTGGGCAGGAAAACCCCACCCGTGCGAAATTTCATTTTAATAATGATTCCACGCGCGCAGTGACCATGTCGAGTGCGGCGGTGTTGTGTCCGCCTTCGGGGATGATGACGTCCGCGTAGCGTTTGGACGGTTCGACAAATTCCATATGCATGGGTCGCACAGTGGATTGGTACTGTTTGACGACGGATTCGGTCGTACGCTGCCTCTCCTTGATGTCCCGTTCGAGTCTTCTAATGAAGCGGATATCTGAATCGGTGTCGACAAATATTTTCACATCGAACATTTCGCGCAGGGTGGCTTCGGTGAAGATCAAGATGCCCTCCACGAGAATGACGCGGCGCGGCTGGACGGAGAAGGTTTGGTCGGTACGGCTGTGAGTGGAGAAATCGTAGATCGGGACCTCGACAGATTTCCCGTCGCGCAGTGAAGCGATGTGCTGGATGAGGAGGTCGGTTTCGAGCGAGTGCGGATGGTCAAAGTTGACGTCTGCGCGTTGAACGGGCGGTAGACCGCTGAGATCTTTGTAATAGGAGTCGTGTTGGAGAAATGCGATCCTCTCCGGCCCGACACGCTGAAGGATTTCCTGGGCGACGGTCGTTTTCCCCGAGCCTGATCCGCCGGCAATTCCGATGACCAGAGGGTCTGGATGATTCATGCTGGAATTATACACTTTAATAAAATACCCTCTCGCGTGAGAGGGCATTTTATGGGTTTACAAACCTGCCATAAAAGCGAGCCCCACTGTGCCGGGGCCTGCATGTGTGCCAACCGTCGGACTGACCTCCGTGAAGATCGTTTCAACCGGGTTCAGTTCCCTGGTGGCGCGATCGAGCAGCGCTTTGGCTTCCTCTTCTGCGTTGGCGTGCAGTGTTGCCAGGCGGACCGGCGTCCGACCGTCAATTTTTTCGGCGACCAATTCGAGCACACGAGTATGCGCCTTTGATTTTGTTCGAATGCGTTCGATGCCTTCGACGCGTCCGTCCTGTATGGCCAATATGGGCTTCATGTTCAGCATCGTACCGAGGAAGCGCTGTGCGCCGCCTATACGCCCGCCGCGGTGGAGAAACTCGAGAGTATCCACGGCGAAAAACACACCGGTGTATTCATGCGAGCGTTCAGCCAGTGCAAGGGCATCCTTTAGATTTGCGCCATCCTCGATGGCACGTGCAACCGCCATGGCTTGAAAACCCAGCGCCATGGCGACGGACTGGCTGTCTACAATATGAATTTTCTCGCCCGCTGCACCCATCAATTCTCTGGCCTGTGTGGCAGACTGGTTCGTACCGGAAAGTTTTTCAGAGACAAGCAAAGCGATCACTTCGTAGTCCTGCCTGACAAGGTCCTCGAAAATCTCCTGAAAGGAGGGTATGGATACCTGGGATGTGGTCGGCATCACCTTGGCTGTTTTCAATCTCGTGAAGAATTCCTGGGATTGAATATCCACTCCATCCTTGTATGTATCCTCGCCCCATATCAGGACTTGTGGCGCTATGGTGATATTGTACTTTTTCAAAAGGTCGGCGGGTAAATAGGTGGTGCTGTCGGTAACAACGGCGATTTTTGACATAACATCTCCTTGTTAGGCTTGATATTGAAATGGTTTTCTGTGATTATCTTAACCCGTATGCCTGCTACGGGGTTACGAATTGTTAGGTATAATACTTGCGCACCACCATGATTGTACACTTTCATCGAGGAGCCTGCTTTGGCGTTTAACCCGATTAACTGGCTTTTGGGCCTGTTTTCACTGGACATTGCAATCGATCTGGGGACCGCGAACACATTGGTCAATGTGCGCGGAAAAGGCATCGTTATTAATGAACCTTCGTGGGTGACCATCGACAAACGCCTGCGTCAGCCTCTGGCAATTGGCCTGGAGGCCAAGGAAATGCTTGGCCGCACGCCCGGCAACGTCGCTGTTGTGCGCCCGCTGCGCGATGGCGTGATTTCCGAGTTCGATATTACGCAGATCATGCTCGAGTATTTTATTGGCCGCGTGCACGAACAAAGCGTGGTGCCGCTGCCTCGTCCGCGCGTTGTGGTGGGCATACCCACAGGCGTGACGGAGGTGGAAAAGCGGGCTGTCTATGATGCGGTCATGGGTTCCGGTGCTCGTGCAGCGTATTTGATCGAGGAACCGATCGCGGCCGCATTGGGAGCAGGCCTCCCTGTGGCGGATATTCGAGGCAGCATGGTGGTCGATATCGGCGGCGGGACGACGGAAGTGGCGGTTCTGTCCATGAGCGGCGTCGTGGCGTCCAGGTCTCTCCGCGTGGCTGGCGACGAAATGGACACGGACATTGTCCAATATTTGCGGAATAAATATAACCTGCTGGTGGGCGAAGGCATCGCCGAGCAGATTAAATGGCAGATCGGCTCGGCCTTCCCGCTCCAGCCTGAAAAAACAATGGAAGTTCGAGGGCGAAACCTTGTGACCGGATTGCCCGAAAGCATCGAGATCTCTTCCGTGGAAATGCGTGAGGCGCTGACAGGTTCCGTGCAGGTCATCGTTGATACGATCCGGGATGCGCTGGACGAAGTCCCGCCCGAAATCGTATCCGACCTGATGGATGTTGGTATTTGCCTGGCAGGTGGAGGCGGATTGCTGCAAGGGCTTGCAGACAGATTGACCGACGAGCTTAAACTACGCGTGTGGGTTGCCGAAGATCCGCTTACCTGCGTGGCACGCGGGGCCGGCATGGTCTTTGAAGACTTCGATAGATTAAGTCGTTATCTCGTCGGATTGGAACGCGGCAGTACACGTCACTCAGCGTGATATTGTGTTGCCATAACGGCAGCACTGTGACATTATCCATATGAGGAATCCATTTTTTCGTACAATTCAGACAACGATCATTTTTTTGGTGGTGGGGGGTGTCATGGCGCTGGCGCTGGGCGGTTATTTTGGCGGTGCTTCCAGATCTGTAACGAATTCGTTGATAAACGTCCAAAGTTGGTTTTCGTCACGCTTTATCGTCC
>DATHRQ010000162.1:0-12752 GCA_035465095.1 Anaerolineales bacterium
CAAAAGTATTGGGGACAAGGACTGGGCACCGAAGCCGCGCGATCCATTCTGGAATATGGTTTTGAGAAACTTAACCTTTCCCGCCTGGTCTGCTTGATCAACGAGCAAAATATCGCTTCCAAGAAAGTTGCTGAAAGGATCGGTATGCAGTTTGAAAAGGAAGGACGAGATGAAATCGGACCGTTTATGCTTTACTCGATCAACAGAAATAACACACGTATAACGTGATCGTTGGTTTCAAATCCCTTCAAACAAATCGCGCTTGCTAACTCTGTTATTAGCAGGCGGATAGACTTGCATATAAGTTTCCTCCCCACCGAACAACCAGTTCATAAGGCCAAACAATCCACGAATTGAAGATACGCCGCCGCCTTGTGAGGCATGCTGTGCACTGGCCTCACGTTTGATCTCTGCCACAGGCTTGATGTTTAACCTGACATGGATAGGGAAATCCACAATCAGGTCTGTCAGGTCGATATCTTGATTGCGCCCCCATTTGCGCGGATCCTTGCCCCACAAAGGCATCAATCTCGTTGCCCATTTGAGGAACCAGCGCGGAAAAACCTGATAATACAGAGCAAGCGGCTTGAAAGGTGAGCCAGCTTCGGGGTGGAACGAGGCGTCGTCCGCTTTTTCGAAGGCGAGCGTTGCCGCCTTCTGAATATGGATGTGGTCGGGATGTTTATAACCGCCGATCGGATCGAAAGTCAGGACGACGTCAGGCTTTAGTTCACGGATATATTTCACGATCTTTCCTGCGACCGTTTCCACAGAATGCATGATCAGCGCATTAGGATGCCTATTCGCTTCAGTATTCGGCATCCCCGAATCTCGATAGCCAAGAAAGAAAACATCCTTTACGCCCAAAATTTTCGCGGCACGCATCAACTCATCTGTTCGTAATTCTGCGATGTCATTAAATCCTTCGAGAAATTCTTCGTCCACTGTACCCGCTTCACCGCGTGTTGCGCAGATGCAATAAACGTCATATCCTTTTTGTGAATAGAGTGCCAATGTGCCGCCCAAACCAAATGTTTCGTCGTCCGGGTGGGCAAGAACAACCAAAATCTTTTTCGCCATTTTTCCTCGTATAATCAAATTTATATTCATTTATCAGACGACATCTTATCGTAAAAATTTACAAGGAGCATGAATGAAATTCGAAACGCTTGCTATTCACGCGGGTCAGGAACCCGACCCCAACAACGGCGCAGTGATGACGCCCGTCTACCTCACCTCCACCTATATGCAGGATGGTGTCGGCAAACCGCGGCAGGGATATGAATATTCGCGCACCATGAACCCCACCCGCAAGGCGCTGCAGGATTGCCTGGCAGCGCTCGAAGGCGGAAATCATGGGGTCGCATTTGCGTCCGGGCTTGCGGCCACAGATACCGTCCTGCGCCTGCTGGATGCAGATTCGCACGTGCTGGCAGGCAATGATGTGTACGGCGGCACGTTCCGTCTCTTCGACAAAGTTCTCCGCCGCTTCTCCCTGGATTTTACCTTTGCCGACACCACCGATCCTGAATCTGTCGCCGAGGCCCTGACTCACGCCACCCGCCTCGTCTGGCTTGAAACGCCCACCAATCCATATCTCCGCATCACAGACATTCGCGCCGTGGCAGAGATCGTCCATGCCCACGATAACAAACCTCTGCTGGTCGTGGATAACACCTTTGCCACGCCCTACCTGCAACGGCCGCTTGAACTGGGGGCCGATATCGTCGTCCACTCGATGACCAAATATCTCGGCGGCCACTCGGACGTGGTCGGCGGCGCGGTCATTGTCAGGGACGAGGAACTTGCAGAAAAACTCTACTTTCTGCAAAATGCGGTCGGCGCCGTGATCGGCCCGATGGATTCGTTTCTCGTCCTGCGCGGTCTCAAGACCCTGCCCCTCCGCATGGACCGTCACTACGAAAATGCCCTGGCGATCATCGAATTCCTTGAGAAGCATCCAAAAGTGGACACATTGATCTACCCATTCCATGAGAGCCACCCTCAGCGCAAGGTCGCCAGACACCAAATGAAAAACGGAGGCGGCATGATCTCATTCCTGGTCAAAGGCGGGAGCGAAGCAGCCACAAAAGTCGTGGAGGCAACTAATATCTTCACCCTCGCTGAGTCGCTTGGCGGCGTAGAGTCGTTGATCGAGGTGCCCGCCGCAATGACCCATCTATCCGTGGCTGGCTCACAACTGGATGTTGATCCCGCGCTCGTGCGCCTTTCTGTCGGCGTTGAAAACAAGGACGACCTGATCGAAGACCTGCGCCAGGCACTGGATAAAATCTAATGCCGATCGTCGATATCGAAATCGTCCTAAAACCAAGCGAGACCCTTCGCGAAAGTCTCGTTTCTGATATTGCAGACGCACTCGGGAAAATCTTTAATTCGCCCCAGGGGGGCACATGGGTAAAACTGCACGAACTATCCTCTGACAATTATGCTGAAAACGATGAGGAACAAAATTCGGTCCACCCCATATTTGTCAGGATAATAAAATCTCAACTGCCAGATGCCGCCGTTCTTCAGACTGAAGCAGAGGAACTGTCAAACACAATCGCATTGATTTGCGGACGCCCGCCAGAGAATGTACACACTATCTTCGAACCACAGGGAACCGGTCGCGTGGCCTTTGGTGGAAAAGTTGTCAGCTAAAACGTATCGGCTTATTTTGTATGAATGGCGATCAACGTAACATCGTCGTCCTGTATTGAGCCATCCCGATATTTCATCAATTTCTCAAACAGTTCATCACACCCTGCCTGCCCGTGAATTTTTTCAAGGTTTGCCATCGCATTTTTTACGCGTTCCAGTCCAAAAGGCTCCCCCTTGGGGTCACGGCAATCGGTCATTCCATCTGTGTACATGACCAACAGCGAACCTTTAGGCAGAACAAGGCTGTTTTCGTCCAAAACAATGTTTTCCCAAAGTCCAAGGGCCATGCCCGGCTTGTGGGGCAGCCGCTCGACCTGGCCATCTGCGGTCAGCAACAGCGGAGGCTCGTGTCCCGCTCTTGCATAGGAAAATTCCCCGCTGCTTGTATCCAGAACGCCGAACAAGGTTGTCACGAACTGGGTCGATTTTTCAAGGCGCGTAATGTGTCCGTTCACCTTTCGGACGATCTCAGCCGGCGGGGTCACATCGTCAGCCTCTGCAATGATCAAGGCGTGGGCTCGTGCCATAAATATCGCAGATGGGACGCCCTTATCGGCAACATCACCGATCACAATGCCGTACTTATTCTCACCAATTTCAAAGAAATCGTAAAAATCGCCTCCCACCTGACGGGCTGGCAGGATCCTGCCTCCGAAATCATATCCATCCGGCGACGGTAATACGGCGGGCAAAATGGACATCTGAATTTCAGCGGCAACCTGAAGTTCCCGTTCGAGGCGTTCCTTTTCGATCAACTGTTTCTGCGCAGCCTTGAGTTCATCATAAGCCTTCTGAAGCTGATGATTCTTTTCTGTAAGGTCACGGAACGTGGCAACGTTGGTATTATCGAGGCGATAACTGAGCACGCTGACCATCGTACTGGCAAGTTCAGGATGCTTGTGAAGCAGGTCATTAAATTGCTGCCGGCTCATGCTCAACAACGCGACATCCCCGCGTCCACGAACGCTGGCTGTCCGCGGCGCGCCGGTTGCGAGGCTCATTTCTCCGATATATTCCCCCTCATGGATGGTGTTCAAGATCAACTCGTCTTCGGTATCTGGGGCTTTGAGTATCTCCAGATCACCTTTGACAACGATATACAGGTGCTCCCCGGGATCACCTTCGCAAAAGAGCATTTCTCCCGATTTCAAGTTGACGACCTGCATTTCGGATACGAGGCGGTCCAACTCCTTTTCAGGTAACCCTGTAAAAAACGGGACTCGGGCGAGCGGGTTTACTGTCATATTTGTGGAATAGTCCTTCCTGAGGATATTATCTATTTTACACGAAGATGGAAGCGGCGATTTCGAGGCTGGCTAAAACTCAACCTCTTCCCTGCCCGTCAGTTTATCCTGGATGCGTTCCACCACAACGTCCAAATGTTTTTGCTGATGAACATAATCCAGGTCGTCAGTGCGGATCGTGAGAACAGGGCATTCGTCAAAAGCACCCAGCCATTCGTCATAAAACGAATCGAGCAGAGACAGATATTCTGGTGTGATACCCGTCTCCATGTTACGCGCACGCCGGCGGATGCGATCCATCAGAACGTTGACCGGCGCTTTCAGGTAGATCAACAGGTTCGGGCGCGGCAGTCCCTGCACAACGATCTCAAATAAACGCCGATACGCGAGGTAATCCCGTTCGGCCAGATCGCCCATATGATGCAATGCCCGCGCGAAGATATGGAAGTCCTCAAAAATGCTTCTATCAAGAATGGCAGAACGTGAATCTCCGACCGCATCGAGATACTGCTCTGCGCGATGGCCCAGGAAGAAAACCTGCAGTTGAAAAGACCAGGCGCGCATATCGCCATAAAAATCCGCCAGATATGGGTTATCCGTGACAGATTCGTACCCGGTCCACCAGCCCAAACGCGAACCGATTCGTTCCGTCAACGACGTTTTCCCCACACCGATATTGCCGGCAACCACAATTAGATGTTTCGTCATAAGCACATCGCTCCTTGGTGATATGAACAGTATAGGCGCAGCAAACAAATTTGTCGAGAGCGGGTAAATTTCAAAGTGTATAATTTGATCGACAGGAGACTTAATGACATCGACACTCAAGATCAGGGACGTTTCCGGCTGGACCATGTTCATCTTTGGAGCTCTGGCGCTTCTACTCGGACTTTTGGGCCTGATACGCCCCGAAATCCTTTTATCCATCCTCGGCTTTTCTGTGATCGACCGCGGCGCAAGAGCTGCCGGAGACTACACACTGGTCTTCATGACCGCATCGGCAATGGCATCGTTCAATATCGGCATATATTACATGCTTGCCGCTATAAATGATATGAAACAATTCTACAAATGGACGGTCCCCTTCCGAGGCCTGACATTTATCGTGTTCACAGTTGTGGTGCTGACAGGTCTCGCGCCCGCTCGTTTCCTTGGCGTTGGCATCTGGGAGCTGGCTGGCGCCGTCGCTACCGGGCTTGCCCTGCGAAGCGAAAGTAAATAACAGGAGGTATTAAACATGCGCTCTGAATGGATCGAACACAACGGGAAACAGATCTTTTACCAGGATTTTTCCAAACTATTCTATAATTCCGCAGCCGTAAAAGCGGAGCTGGCTGAAGTTCAGCAGATCGTATTGGCGCAGCCCAAGGGCTCTGTGCTGGTGCTGACGGATATGCGCGATACCAACGTCGGCAGGGATTTGCTTCCCGCAATGAATGCCGCATCAGCCGCTACCAAGGATTATGTGAAGAAAACCGCCGTATTGGGCGTCAGCGGCGTAAAGCGCAAACTTGCAGACATGCTGACGGCCCTGACCGGACAGCCTCTCAAGTATTTTGACGATATGACCAGAGCCAAAGAGTGGCTGACTGAAGAAGAGTAAAAAAAGAATTCCGGGAAAATAATTCCCGGAATTCTTTTTTTACGAATGTTATAATCACAGCACTACTTTACAACGGGAGAGAAACATATGTCCAATGACAAAATTAAATTCGGCACTGACGGTTGGCGCGGACGGATCGCAGAAGACTACACATTCGATAACCTCCGGCGCGCCTCTCAGGGGTTTGCATCATATCTGCTCGAGCAGGGCTGTGAAGGCAAATGGGTGATCGTCGGCTACGACAAGCGCTTTCATTCGGAAAATTTCGCCGCCACAGTGGCAGAAGTATTGGCCGGTAACGGGCTGAATGTATACCTGACCGATGACGCAACACCCACGCCCGTTATTTCATATGCAGTTGTGGATAAAAAGGCTTGCGGTGCGGTCAACGTTACCGCTTCACACAACCCCCCAACTGACAACGGATTCAAAGTCCGTGATGAGAACGGTGGGGCAATAGACCCTGAAGGGCTGAAAAGGATCGAATCGCTGATCCCGGCTTCGGTCGAGGAAGTGAAGCGCAAAACCATCAAGGAGGCGGTCGAGGATAAGACCGTTGTCTATTTTGATGCAGACCAGGCGTACTTCACACATGTCCAGCAATTTGTCGATATGCAAAGAATCAAGGATGCGGGTTTCACTGTCATGGTCGATCCGATGTGGGGCAACGGCGCAGGCTGGTTTACAAAATTACTCGAAGGCGGGAAAACAAAGGTTATTGAAATTCACAACGAGCGTAACCCAGCCTTCCCAGAAATGAAACGGCCGGAGCCCATCCGTCCAAACATTGATGCGGGATTGAAGGCAACCGCAGAAAGTGATGCGGATGTCCTGCTCATCACGGACGGTGACGCAGACCGCTGTGGAATCGGTGACGAGAACGGAGAGTTTATCGATCAGTTGCGCGTGTATGCGCTGCTGGCCTATTATCTGCTGGAAATTCGCGGCCAACGCGGTGACATCGTAAAAACGCTTTCGACAACCACCATGCTCAATAAACTCGGGAAAATATACGATGTGCCGGTCCACGAGACAGGCGTGGGATTCAAATATGTTGCCCCGAAGATGATCGAGACGAACGCGCTCATCGGCGGCGAGGAGAGCGGTGGATATGCCTTCCGTGACAACGTCCCTGAGCGCGATGGAATTTTAGCCGGCTTGTACTTCCTCGATTTCATGGTGCGGACCGGTAAAAAACCGACCGAGCTTCTAAAGATGTTGTTCGACAAAGTAGGCGAACATTTCTACGACCGCATCGACACTCCCTTCAGCGGCGACCGCGAAATGCGCGAGCAAAAGATCCTTAATGCAAAACCCGAAACCATCGGCGGCCTAAAAGTAACCGAACTTGTCACCATAGACGGCTTCCAATTTAAACTTGAAGATGGCGGCTGGTTGCTCATCCGTTTCAGCGGCACGGAACCGATCATGCGCGTTTATACCGAGACCACCCACGAGGACAAGGTTCAGGCAATTCTCGATGACGGTCTGAAGATCGCCGGCCTCAAATAGTCAAAAACTATCGTCAATCTGTATAAGAATCCCACTGAGACGGTGGGATTTTTGCTCTTGAAATCAACTCCATTTATTAAATAGGTTATATGTTATAATTTTCACAATCAAAGTCCGATTATGCTTACAGACACCCATTGCCACCTTGATTTCAACAAATTCAACGAAGACCGCGACGCGGTGATCCAGCGTGCACTCGACGCCGGCGTAAAAAGGATTCTTGTTCCATCGCTGGATCTGGAATCGAGCAAATCGATTATGCAACTGGCAAATTCACATCCTAACATTTACGCCGCGATCGGATTCCACCCTACAGATTTAGACAAGTGGAAAGATTCGTCAATTGAAAATCTAGGCAAACTAACCACCCCTCACCCCAACCCCTCTCCCGCTGAGAGAGGGACTCAGGGTGAGGGCAAGATCGTTGCCATCGGAGAGATCGGCCTTGATTACTACTGGGTCAAAGAACCTGAAAAGCAGGCCATGCAGCGCGAAGTGCTAAAACATCAACTCCAACTGGCACAGGACGTAAACCTGCCTGTCATCATCCACATGCGGGAAGAGGACGATGCCTGGTTCGGACAGGCATCTATAGATCTGCTCAGGATTCTCACAGCATGGCACAACAGTCTAAAGGCGCAGGATCATCCGCTTGCAGATAGGCCCGGCGTATTACATTCCTTCAACGGGACCCTCGAAACAGCACAAAAAGCCATCGCTCATAACTTTTATATCGGTGTAACGGGCCCGGTCACGTACAAGAATGCAGAGGAAAAGCGAAACGTGGTCAAACAACTGCCGTTGGAACAACTACTCATTGAGACGGACGCCCCCTTCCTCACTCCCGTACCATATCGTGGCAAACGCAACGAACCTGCATTCGTGACACATATTGCTGATAAAATTGCAGAAATTCATATGACAACCCGCGAACAGGTCGCTGCCATCACCAGCGCCAATGCCGATCACCTGTTCGGTTGGGGAGGCTGACGCTTGAGCACGGTTACATTTACGACATCGATACAGGATCAACTTAGATTTGTAGAACAACGGCTCCGCGAACAAGCCGGAGATGAACAGCACCCCGACCTCCGCTCTGCATTGGAACATTTAATTGCTGCTGGAGGAAAGCGCGTCAGACCCACCCTGGTCCTGCTCGTTGGCAACATGCTGGGTGCTTCCGAAGAAAAACTCATCACACTTTGCGCCTCTGTTGAACTGCTCCATACGGCGACCCTTGTGCACGATGACCTGATCGACGGCGCCCTGCTCCGCAGAGGCATGCCGACACTCAATGCGCGCTGGTCGCCCGCCGCGACGGTCCTAACAGGTGACTTCCTCTTCGCCCGTGCCGCAAAACTCGCCGCAGAGACCGACCACCTGCCGCTCATGAAGCTATTCTCTGAAACACTTGCCACCATCGTCAACGGTGAACTGACCCAGATGTTCTCTGCGCGCGGCGTGATCGACCGCAACAATTACTACAACCGCATCTATGCCAAGACAGCCTCACTGTTCGAGATGTCTTCTCTGGCAGCCACCATGTTGGCGACAGAAGACGAAATGATGCGGGAATCGATGAAAGCTTTTGGTTATGAAGTCGGTATGGCCTTCCAGATCGTGGACGACGTCCTCGATTTCACGGGCCAGCAGGCGGCAGTTGGCAAGCCGATCGGCTCAGACCTGTTGAACGGCCTGGTGACGTTACCTGCGATCTACTACGCCGAAGAACATCCTGACGATGAAGATATATTGTCCCTGCCCAACGGCGGCTGGAAGGACACAGAGCGCGTCCAGCGCATCGTGGACAACATCCGCAGGAATGCCGCTGTGGAAAAAGCAATGGACGAGGCGCGTCAGGCCGTCAGCCGGGCACTGGCCGTATTGAAAGATGCACCCGCCTCCCCTGAGAGAGCGGCGCTGGAAGACCTGGCAAAGTTCATCGTCAATAGAAGAGCGTAATTTCAAAATCGGACGATAAATGGAAATCAGTATCGAGATTCAAGCAACGGACGCGCTGGAAATAAATGCCGATGTCTTGGTACTTAAATATGCACAGGACTTATTTGGCGTTGACTCACTGGCTTTCTCAAGGCTTGCCCTGGTTCATCGAGAGCTTGAAAAAAAACTGCCAAAGCCAAACGATTTCCTTTTTCTGGAAACCATTGACAGCCTGGGAGCCAAGCACGTATTGTTCGTGGGTGTCCCCGATATTTTTCAGTTTCGATATAAAGAGATCAGGGACTTTGCCTTCAAATCGTTGAAATACCTGGCCGAAGCAAAACCGGATGTAGAACACGCTTGCTTTACTCTTCACGGCGTAAATTACGGGCTCGATGAGACCGAAGCATTTGAATCTGAAGTTGCTGGAATAATCGATGCCATTACCCAGGGGAAATATCCGGCAAGCCTGAAAAAGATAACCCTTGCTGAATTCTATGAGCCCAGAGCCGAAAGACTGGGAGGCATCTTAAAGGGAATTCTTCCAGAGGGCACGATCAAGGTTGAAAATAGGGCAGCCTTTGCGAGAAGAAACTTAAAGACCAGCCAACTGATCAACGACGCGGGTATCAATTCAGAGGAAAAACCACTTATTTTTGTTGCAATGCCGTTCGATAAAAAGCTGGATGACGTCTTCCACTACGGCATTCAAAATGCAGTCAATCACGCCGGCTTTCTGTGTGAGCGGGCGGATAAAATCGCCTTCACCGGAGACATTCTGGATCTGATCAAGCGTCGGATCGGAAAAGCCAGTCTGGTGATCGCAGACCTGACATATACAAATCCGAACGTATATCTCGAAGTGGGGTATGCATGGGGAATCGGAAAACCAACCGTGCTGATCGCTCAAAATGCCGATGATCTAAAATTCGACGTACAAGGGCAAAAGTGTATAATCTACTCAGGAATTAGAGAGTTGGAAGAAAAACTCAGCGAAGAGCTCCTGGGCTTGAAGAAACAATAATATTATGTCAAATCTCCGTCATGCATTTCGTATAAATGTTGGGTTCATCGTACATGAGGAAATCGGGTACAGCCACGATTTCCCGTTTGAATTTGACGTTGTTTCGCTTGGTGATGATCTTGTTCTAACAGATTTCAGCGGCAACATCCACATCGGCAGAACCCCGCAGGGATTGGTCACAACCGGCGCCTTTGAAGGCAAGATGACGCTCGAATGCGCACGCTGCCTGAATGATTTCACGCATAAACTGGAATGGGATTTTACGGAATTATTTGCCTTCAAATCAGAAATGGTCGACGAGTCAGTCCTGCCTCTCCCTGACAGCGCCCAGATCGATTTTGAACCGATATTGCGCGAGTATGCGTTGCTTGAGGTGCCGATCAATCCGCTTCACGCGCCCGACTGCCAGGGCTTGTGTATGGAATGCGGGCAGGATTTGAATGTGGCAGACTGCGGCCACGAGGATATTGACGAGAGCTCGCCTTTTTCAGAATTGAAGAAGTTGTTGTAGTACAATAAATCCCATGAAATTCAGATCCGACGACCCAACGGTGCCAACAACCATGACCATGCCTCGTATGGAGATGTCGATTCGCGTCTGGATGGCACGTTAGAGCGTTGCACCTGTAAAAACGGGCTGTCCGTAACTTTGGACAGCCTTTTTGTTTTTTAGCTGATAGCTCTCCGAAGGAGAAATTAATGCCTGAAAATATACTCATCGCCATTGCCTGGCCTTACGCCAATGCAGAAATACACGTGGGAAACATCACGGGGTCGCATTTACCCGGTGACATCGTTGCTCGCTACCATCGCCTCAAAGGCAATAAGGTGCTTATGGTCAGCGGGACGGATTCACATGGAACGCCGGTTGCGATCGCAGCGGACAAAGAGGGAAAATCCGTCGAGGAAGTATATAAACGCTACCACGATGGTTTTCTCGAACTGTTCCAGGGATATGGCATCACATACGATCTGTTTACCACGACACACACCGAGAATCACTTCAAGGTTTCGCAAGCCATTTTCCTTGCCCTGTTGCAAAACGGATATATGTTCAAGAAATTCAGCAAGCAATGGTACTCACCCTCTGCGAAACGCTTCCTGCCTGATCGCTACGTTGAAGGGACCTGCTACATCTGCGGCTTCGAAGCCGCGCGCTCCGACCAATGCGACAACTGCGGGAATGTGCTCGAACCCGAGAAGTTGAAAGATCCGCGTGCTAAGTCGGGCGACGGTGCGCTCGAATTACGCGAGACAGAACATTTTTTTCTCGATCTGTCGAAGCTCGAACCGGATGTCAAGAAATTCCTAAAGGAGCGCGCCGGACATATGCGCGATACCGTGCTGGGCGAGTCGCTGTCAAAGATCGAATCTGAGGGGCTAAAGCCGCGTTCGATCACGCGCGATCTCGATTGGGGCATCCCCGTCCCTGTGGATGAGCCCGGTTGGGAAACAAAAAAACTCTACGTGTGGTTCGAGGCGGTCATCGGCTACCTCTCCGCTGCCATAGAATGGGCGCAGGTATCGGGTCAGGAAGATGCGTGGCGCAAGTGGTGGGCAAATCCAGAAGCGCGTCAGTTCTACTTCATCGGCAAGGACAACATCTTCTTCCACCTGTCCCAGTGGCCTGCACAATTGATGGGTGCAGGCAGTGAATTCATGAAGATATTTGCGGGTGACGCGAACGCGGCGCCGCTGACATTACCATATGACGTACCCGCCAATCAGTTTATGAATCTCGAAAAGCAGAAGATCAGCGGCTCGCACAATTGGGGCGTGTGGGGGCGCGATGCACTGACGCGTTATGATCCTGATGCGCTGCGCTACTATCTGACGGCCAATATGCCCGAGGCGAAGGACAGCGACTGGGATTGGGCCGAGTTTGTCGCCCGCAACAACAACGAATTGGTCGCGACGTGGGGCAACCTGGCAAACCGTGTGCTGTCGTTCTGCTACAAACACTGGGATGGACACGTACCTGACATCGACGAGAACGCGCTTCGCCCCGCGGACCTCGACCTGATCGCCACCATCGAAAACGGATTCGAAGCCATCGGCGCGGAACTCGAAGCCGTGCGCCTGCGTTCGGCTTTAGGCGAAGCGATGAAGCTTGCCAGCGCAGTCAACGTGTATCTCGACGAAAACGCACCGTGGAAAGCCGTCAAAACGGATAAAGACGCCGCTGCGCTGACTGTTTTCACCGCGCTCAAAGCGATCGACTCGCTTAAAGTACTGTTCTCGCCTTTCCTGCCTTACACATCCGAGAAACTGAATGAGTTTTTCGGGTATAAAACAACACTGTTCGGCGAACAATACGTTGAGGAAATAAAAGATTCACTTGGCACGCACAATGGACTGCGCTATAAAGAGCCTGTCGCGCTCCCGAAAGAACATCGGGACGATGTGAGCGGAGGCGGACCCGTAGTCGAAGCGGGATGGAAACCCAGCGAGTTGAAGCCGGGACAGAAATTGAACCAACCTGCGCCCCTGTTTAAGAAATTGGATGAGAGTGTCGTGGAGGAAGAACGCGCAAAGCAACGAAAGTAGAAAAAATCGGATGTCATATGACATCCGATTTTTTATTCTGCCAGGCTGGCAGATAGAGACACCAGATTGCAAGCATGTACATGTCCCAATTACAGACTTAATCAAACTCCAGTAAACAATCAGACAAAGAAATTGCATATAAGGGATGGTGTATTTTTGAGATCTTCCCAGAGACCCATAACTCGTCATCGCTTTTCAAGAGTTTTATCTCAGGATAATC
>DATHRQ010000163.1:0-2639 GCA_035465095.1 Anaerolineales bacterium
TCAATCGTGCCTGAATCGGACGCATAGACTCTTAGATCAGCAAATGTTTTCTCAGCACAAGCTAAAGATGAAAAAATGAGCGCAAAAACCGAAAGGAAAACTGGGGTTAATTGCTTCAAATGTTTACTGCTACTTATAACACTCAATCCTCTCTTCATACAGAATCTCCGCAAAATCTGCTTCTTTGCGGTCAATGAATTTTAGGATATTGCCCAGGATCAACCTCATGCATCATTTCATACACCGCGTCGAAAACAGTCTCTGCATTCGGTTTCGACCAATAATCGCCATCACTCCCATATGCAGGACGATGCGCCTTGCTCGACAGGGTCTTTGCTGGAGAATCAAGATGATAATAACCGCCCTGCTTCTCGATCACTTCCTGCATCATATACGCGGACGCGCCGCCCGGCACGTCTTCATCCAAAAACAGGATGCGGTTCGTCTTCTTCAAAGACTCAACGATCATGCCGTTGATGTCAAAGGGCAACAAAGACTGCACGTCTACGACCTCGACCTCGATGCCAACCTTCGACAATTTATGCGCCGCATCCATCGAAATGCGGCACAGGGCGCCGTACGTAACAATCGTGACATCCGTCCCTTCGCGGATCACTTCAGGCACACCCAGCGGAACGGTGAACTCACCGATATTGTCGGGAACCCGTTCCTTCACACGATATCCATTCAACACTTCAACAACAATGGCTGGTTCGTCGGACTTCAACAGCGTATTATAGAAGCCTGCCGCACGCGTCATATCACGCGGAACCAACATGTTCATACCGCGCACCAGATGGATCAGCCCCGCCATCGGCGAACCAGAATGCCAGATGCCCTCCAAACGATGTCCGCGCGTACGCACAATGACCGGGGCAGCCTGTCCGCCGACGGTTCGCCAATGCAGCATCGCCAGGTCGTCAGATATGACCTGCAGGGCATACAAAATGTAATCGAGATATTGAATTTCACAGATCGGCCGCAAACCGCGCATCGCCATACCGATCGCCTGCCCCAGGATCGTCGCCTCACGGATGCCTGTATCCGTCACACGCAGCGCGCCGTATTTTTCCTGCATCCCCTTGAATCCCTGGTTGACATCGCCAAGAAAACCGACGTCTTCACCGAATGCGATCACGCGCGGGTCACGTCCCAGAATGGAATCGAAGGCGGCGTTCACCACTTCAAAGCCCATCATCGTCGGCGATGAATCAGAATATTCAGGCTTTATCTCCTCGATCGCAGCCGCTCTGCCACTATGCAAATGTGAACCATACCGTTCTGTATTTATATCGTCCTGCTCATTCTTCCAATCGACCAAAACCTGCTTGGATGGATTGGATTCGTTGTACAGGATTCGCAGCGCTTCATGTGCCGCACTGTGGACATCACGCCTCGACACCGACGGGATGTTTGCCAGCCGTTCCTTGATCCTTTCCAACTCGGACGCGTGACTCGAACTACCCGCGATCTCGTCGAGCATGTCCATGACCTGGTTGCGCTCCTCAAGGATCGGAGCAAGGAACGCATCCCATGCAGTTTTACGGATTTCCTCTACAGCTGCGTACTCCTCTTTTTCGAGGGCAACCAGTTCCGGTTCCGAAATGATGCGCACCTCCAACATCCACTCCCGCATCTTGCGGACACAATCGAACTCTTCCTCGAACTTCATCCGTTCGGGAGATTTATATCTCTCGTGACTGCCTGAGGTGGAATGTCCCTGTGGTTGGGTCATTTCGATGACATGCACCAACGCAGGGATGTGGTCTGTGCGCGCAATCTTTGCAGCCTTATCATATGTTTCGAGCAGGGCCGCATAATCCCACGCTTTGACCTTATAGAGATCATATCCGTCATTCGATTTGGGTTTTCGTTGGAAGCCTTCGAGCAGTTCGCCAATGTTGCCCTTCACCATTTGGTATTCATTGGGGACAGAGATGCCATAGCCGTCATCGTAAATCGTGATAATCGCTGGTGCCTTGAGGACACCAATCGCATTGACCGACTCCCAGAACATGCCTTCGGCTGTCGAGGCATTGCCGATGCTGGCAAAGGCAACCTCATCACCGTTCTTTGAAAATTGAGTTTGGGCAAGTTCTTCGATATTTCGATAGATCACAGAGGCATATGCCAGGCCAACCGTACGCGGCATCTGCGTGCCTGTGGGTGAGACGTCCGCAGACGTGTTATACGTCTCAGTTTGATCCTTCCACGAACCGTCGGGGTTGATGTAGCGGCTGGCGAAATGTGCGTTCATCGAACGCCCGCCCGTATTGGATTCATGCTCCAGGTCTGGATGAGCATATAACTGTGCAAAAAATTCCTGGGGGCTCATTACGCCCAACATGAACATCCAGGTCTGGTCGCGATAATATCCTGAGCGCCAATCGCCCTTCTGAAAGGCACGCGCGATCGCGATATTGACAAGTTCCTTCCCGTCGCCGAATATGCCGAATTTTGCTTTCCCGCTTAAGACTTCCCGCCTGCCGATGAGTGAAGCCTGCCTGCTTTGATAGGCAAGCCGATAATCCTGAATGATCTTTTCTTTTTCCAGGGGAAGTGCAACAGAACCCTTCGTTTTGGGCATGCGTCTCTCTCCTTTGGATGATGTTGAGGATGATTATAACAAACGGGATGTT
>DATHRQ010000164.1:0-2620 GCA_035465095.1 Anaerolineales bacterium
CCGAATCACATTTGCCGTGGAAGCCGGGAATCTGTTGGTATACTTTCTTGCCCTTGGCGCTTGGAATGCCGGTGACCTTGTCCACGCGGTCAGTGAAACTCAGGCTTTCCGGCCAGATACCCGAATCCACAATACCGATGATGATACCTTCACCGGCACTCCCCACGCCGCCAAGCTGATCCCACAAACCGCCCGGATCAGTGAGACCCAAGAAGTCGGGCGTGGAAGAAGTGTCAACAGTGACCATTTCGTCTGCGCTGACCATCAAAACACCGTCAACACCAGAAATCTTCTTGGCTTGCTCAAAGGTCATCTTCGCAGCAAAACCATTGTAACTATAATAGTAGCCATATATTTTCTGCCCCCCCACTTTGGCGAGAGCCGCATCCTGCCTGCCGTTCAAATAAGCGACATAATCAACAACGACCTTGCTGAGTGGGTCGATTTTCTGTCCTTTCTCTGGTTTTGTCGCCTTCAAACCTTTGATGTCGCCTTCGTAGGCCGCAACGGGCCTGTCCAGCATTTGGACGATGTACACCCCATTTGGGCTTTCTGTGAGATCGCCACCCTTGGATTTCAAATTTGGTTGTGCAGAGGCGGGCCCTATGGCTGAAAACGCAACTGCCAGCACCAGCACGACCGAGAGCATGCTAAAAATCTTTCGATTCATGGTCTTGTCTCCTCTTCAATAATAGATTGTACAATTTTTGGAAAGATTATTTATTGATATTTTGAACAGGAACCTCCTTAAACAAATAACCGCCGAATAAAATAATCGGCGGTCTGGCAGTCCCGCTGTGGCGGGACCCATGACTTTGCGTCCCTGCCTTACGGCAGGTTTGCCTTTTCGATTGCAGGCCGTTATTATAGTACACCTGCATAATAGCGCAAGGAAAAGTGTAACCTTTTAATAGGATTCACTCCAACTCGCTGAATACAAGACGAGGGAAAAGCGCAAACGTTACAGAAACATTGCCAGAAAACGGAGTATAATCCTGCTTCGCTTACCCACAGGGTCCGTTTCACTTACACACAGTGTCCGCTCCGCTTATGTCAAAACGATTTATCGTACTCTCCAGTCTGGTTGTTGCCACCCTTGCCGCAATCGGATCGGCAATTTACTTTTATCGCCCCAATGCTGCGCGACTCGTTACCTTCCGTTCGTGGATAAGGAACCCCGCCTCCCGCCCGGACTGGAAGCTGGCTGCCGGTTCCCAATGCGGGTCTGCCCCCTTCCTCTTCCCCACCGACGGCTTTGTCGGCTTCCTGTGGGGCGACTCTTTCCGCCCCGGCCACGCCCACCAGGGCATAGACATTTTCGCCGGGACCGATGTCAACGTCACGCGCGTTATTTCTGCCTACCCCGGCTATCTCACCCGCCTGCTGGATTGGAAATCAACCGTCATCGTCCGCGTGCCAAGCGACCCGCTCAACCCCGGCACACAGATTTGGCTGTACTACACGCACATGGCAGACAAGTTCGGCAATTCATTCATCTCAGATGAATTCCCAGCAGGAACATTTGAAGAATTCGTCGAAGCAGGGACATATCTCGGCAATCAGGGCGATTACTCCGGCAACCCGGGCAACCCAACCGGCGTTCATCTGCACTTTTCCATCGTTGAGGATGACGGCAATGGCCAATTCAAAAACGAGACCGAGATCAAAAACACCCTCGACCCATCTCCCTATTTGGGATTACCTTTGAACGCCTATGAAAACCGTGACCGGGTTCCTTTATGCAGCTCGACGGTCGAGTAGTCCAGCGTAACGCAGAACGTATCGAGACCACACATGACCAATCTCAAAGATAAAATCATCCTCATCACCGGCGCAGGCAAAGGCAGCGGACGTACCCTTGCCAGGGCTTTTGCCGAGCTCGGCGCCATCGTCGCGGCCAACGATATTTCGCCGATCAACGTCGAAGAAGTGGTGGATGAGATCAACAAAAGCGGCGGGCGTGCCAAAACCTTCCTCGAAGATGTGACCAGGAAAATGAGCGTGCAGCACCTCGTCAAGCGGGTCGAGGATGATTTTGGGCGCATTGACATTCTGGTCAACCATGCCTCCGTTCAACCGCGGAACCCGTTACTGGATATGGATGAATGGGACTGGCACCGGGTGTTGGATGTCAACCTGACAGGCGCATTTCTGATGACACAATCTGTAGGGCGCATAATGCGCAGCCAGGGCTCGGGCGTGATCATAAATCTCATTGCGGCGAAACAGGTTTCAGGTAAGGGGGAAGCGGCCTTTGTCGCCAGCATGCAGGCATTAAGCGGACTCACACATCAAGCCGCGCAGGAATTAGGTCCGTACGGCATCCGTGTCCACGCGCTGGAAACAGGTGAGGGCGTCGTTGAAAGGGTCTTTGCCTTGTTGGAGGAGAAACCATGAAAGAGTTGCTGGAATATCGCACACAACTGATCGACAGGCTCGCATCTGCCGCCCACGAGTTCCGCGATGCCTGTCTGGCCGCAAAAGTTGCATCTGCACCGTTGGATGAAAGCGAAGGGAACGTCCATCAAATTGCGGCACACACACGCGACGTGAACGACCTGGTGTATGGCTTGCGCGCCATGAGAACAGCCCGGGAGAACAATCCCGAATTCCAGAACTT
>DATHRQ010000165.1:0-3643 GCA_035465095.1 Anaerolineales bacterium
GGAAAGAAATGCATCTCCGTTCTTAAAACATTCTGCATATCTGGTGAAAACATATTCGGGGTAATAGGTGATGTGTTCGGGATTGGCATATTCATAGCCAATGCGCGTACTTGCTTCATCTACCAATGCCGTATCCACGTATTTGGCCCCGGCTTTATATGCGCTTTTGGTTACCTCCCTGGCAAAGGGAACATCTTCCAAAATGCCGTTTATGTATAGCACCTGACCTTTGCGCAGGCCCAAACCGATATTTACGATCACATCTGCATATTTTGCGAGCATTTGATCGAATTCTTGTTCATTCATGTCCTGTTCCTTAAGTCTTCTTTGCAAAACGTTGAGAAAAGTGGAGATTTATACGTCAAATGCCCATTCGCCCTGACGCATAACAGGCTCACGTGAACCATCTTCGTTGATGCCATCGATGTCCATTTCCGCGGAGCCGATCATAAAGTCGACGTGGTTGAGGCTGATGTTGCCTCCAGCGGCGATAAACTCATCGTCGTTCAGTTCCTCGCCTCCCGTAAGTGTGAAGCGGTAGGCCCGTCCGATGGCAATGTGACAGGAGGCATTCTCGTCGAAGAGCGTATTGTAGAAGAGGTGTCCGCGTTTGGCGATGGGTGAACTAGCGGGTACGAGCGCGACTTCGCCGAGCCTTTTCGACCCATCATCTGTATCGACCAGTTTTTGCAGGATGGCTTCATTCTTTTTGGCGCTGACCTTTGTGATCTGCCCGTTCTCGAAAGTGACGCTGAAATCATCGATCAGATTTCCGCCGTAACTTAGCGGGAATGTAGACGCGACCGTGCCGTCCGCGCGATGTCGATCCGCGAGTGTGAATATTTCCTCAGTGGGCATATTGGCAGTGAAATCCACGCCGTTCTCGGCGGGCATGCGTGCGCTGATCCAGCGGTGTCCCCGCGGCAGTCCGAGAGTGAAGTCTGTACCCGGTGCTTTGTAGTGAAGCCCGGAGTACTTTTTGCTCTGCATGTATTTTCCACGCTTGGTCAGGTTTTGAATATGGTCGATCCATGCCGCGACGGGATCGGGCTGGTCTGCTCGCGTTACTTCGAAAATGGCTTTCCATAATTTTTCTTCGGCCTCATCGGAATCGAGGTCGGGGAAGATCTTTGTCGCCCAGGCCGGAGCAGCTGATGCCACCACACACCAATTAACTGCATTTCGGGTGATCTTCTCGCCTACAGGAGAATAATGCTGCAAAAAATGCTTTTGCATTGAGCCGACCCGATCAGGATCCAGCCCATCATAGACGTCAGGATCGTTGGCGTAGATGGAAAGCAGGGCATCGCCGTTTTCGATCATGTCCAATGCGGCGGAGACCTGGAACTTGGGGAATTCTTCGAAAGAGTCGGCTGGTGCATTTTTCAGACGGATGCGATGCATCTCCTCGTCACCCCAGATCGCCTCCACATATCTCGCGCCAGCGGCATATGCGGCTTTGGTCACTTCGTGGACGAGGCTGCGCCCGGCCGGTGGAACGCCGCGCGCTGTCCAATTGGTAATAAAAAGCCGCTGTCCCTCCTGCAGATTTAACCCGATGTGGACGATTGCTTTTGCGTATTTTTCGAGAAGTTCATTGTGTTGTTGGCTGTTTGTCATGTTCGATTTCTCCGCTCTTGATTTTTTATTGTATTCAGGTCTCCCCTTGTAATTCTACCTGCTACATAACATGATGCCTGACCTCCGTGCCAAGCACGATCTCCTGCCCTTTATCCAGGCGAATCGGAATAGCCACATGAAACTGGCTGCCTGGGAATTTTTCCTCGTCGTAGCCGTCGCTTTCCACCCAGATGCTCCCACCGTGGACCTCCACAATTCCCTTGGATAAAGCCAATCCCAGGCCCGCGCCGCTGCCTTTGAAGCGGGTCTTGCTGGTGGAGTGCTTCGACAGTTCGCCGGGCTGATAGAACTTGCTGAAGATGATATCGCGCGCGCGCGGGTCGACGCCCACGCCTGTGTCGCTGACGATGATCTCGACGCCGCCGTTGGGGAAATCTGCATTTTGAATGGTCGCAGGCTTTGCGGTAACCGTAACCTTGCCATTATTGGGCGTGAATTTTATGGCATTGTTCAATAGATGCTGGAAGAGTTTCTCGAGCAGATTGGGGTCCGCTTTGATCATGGGGAGCGGCGGCAGCTCCAACGATAATGTTTGACTTCGTTCCCTGACGATTTTCTCCAGTCTGTCGGCTACGTCCTTGATGACAAGGTTGATGTCGACCGGCGTGAGGTGGAGTTGTAGGGTGCGCGCATCGATCTGGGCAATGTCGAACATTGAATCGACGATATCATGCAGGCGTTTTGTCCCCTTGGAGATGCCTTTTAGCATCATGACCGCTGTTTCGGGCAGGGTCTCGTCTTCGATCAACATCTCGGTGTAGCCGATCATGGTCGTGAGTGGTGTGCGCAGTTCATGCGAGGCGATGCTGATGAAATCAGATTTGGTCTGGTCGAGGCGTTCAAGGTCGCGTTTGGCCCTGTCGAGATCGCGATAGGCCTGCCGAAGTTCGTTGTTGAGTTGGATCAGGTTTTCAACAAGGCGGGCGTTTTCCAGCGCAACAGCAGTTTGATTGGCGAGTGTGGAGAGGGTGACGAGATCCTCTTCCGTGTAGCGGTTGCCGTTGATCTTTGCGCCGAGCGCCAGCATGCCGATCCATTCGCGTTTGGAAAAGATCGGCAAATAAACCTCGGCTTCGAGTTTTTGGAACCACGCCCGGTCGGAAGCGGGAACAGGCCGGTAGGCGGGGAGCAGGTCCAGGTCGTATTGAAGAAGCGGTCGCTGATCCTGTAAAAAGTGCTTTACGATGGGATTCTCTTCTGCAAGCGCAACGATCTCGATCTGCCTTTCACCGGGGTTTCGGATTGCACGAATACTGTGCGTTTTTGTGCCGTCGCCGCCGCGTTCCGTATCCACGAGGAACAGGAAGCCGCGGGTGATATCCAGCGACTCGATGATGAGCCCAACCGCCACATTGGCCAGTTTTTGCATATCGAGAATGTTGCTGATCTGCTGACTGTAGGCGTGCAGTGTTCTAGTGGCCTGTATCTGCTCAAGGCTCAGCCACCTGCTGACGAGTCGGCGCACGAAAGTGAGCAGCGGAGAAAATATAAAAGAGAGAATTACCGCAATGCCCGCGCCAACCACCAGCGGATTGAAGGTCGAGTCCGGGGTAAACGTCCTTTGGGCTGCTGAAAAGGCGGCGACATAAATGCCAACGATCACGATCGTAGTGATCATGTATGTGAACACACGCCTGGCCACCTGACGCAGGTCGGGCGGGTCGTGTGTGACAATAATAAAGGCCGCCATAGCCGCCGCGATGAGCCTGAATGGATCGCCCGGAATTTGCCGTCCGGCGATCAGCAGAATATCATTGATGAAAACGAGCAGAAATACAGGGGTCCAGTAATTAAGGCGGTTGCGCAATAACGGTTGGCGTGAACGCGCGTGGGCCGACCGGACGTTGACGAGCGCACCAACGGTAAAAACAAACCAACCCAGGGCTGCCAATGCCGGGCCGAGGCGGTCACGGGTCAGCGTTACCCTTCCGTCTGTCCAAATGACCTCTCCAAGCCCCAGAATGTTGGTAACGACCACCGCGATGACCAGCGCCCAGAAAAC
>DATHRQ010000166.1:0-12198 GCA_035465095.1 Anaerolineales bacterium
AAATCCGTCGTAACTGCAAAAGCACAGAGAAACTATTATTGCTCTGTGTCTTTACGTCTATGTGACTGGGCGGATAATTCATATTTGAAGCTTCAACGCTTCGACTTCACTGCCAACAAATGTGGGCTTTGATCAACGCGAGAGCATTATACTTGATCACTACCTCTGTCCACGACGGGATCCAACGGTCGCGGTTGGACGCGATCTCATCGGGCGAAAGAGCAGCCGTTTGCTCGGAAGCCTGCGCATATTGCAAAAATTCTTCTGGCAATTCAGTATTCGAGTTGACCGGATAAACAAACATTTGAATGGGAATATCCTCCTGAAACTCCTTGCTTAGCATAAAGTCTACAAACTTCTCGGCGAGATCACGTTTCTGAGTTCCTTTGAGGATGCCGACAAATTCGATCTGACGGAAGCACGTGTCAGGTCCCAGGATCGAGGCGGTAGGGGCGTCGTCAAGCGCAGTTTCGGAGAAGATCACTTCAGCGGCAGGAGATGTCCCGTAGGAAACGACCATCGGCTGAGGTCCGCGCCCAGAGGAGGCGCTGAAGTTGGTGTAATAGGCGGTCTCCCATCCATCCACGATCACAACGCCATTGTCCTTGAGATCACGCCAGAAATCAAGATACCCATCTTCACCAAAATGAGCAACGGTGGCCAGCAGGAAGGCAAGCCCGGTTGAGGAAGTGGCGGGATTTTCGGCCACAAGCAGGTTAGCATATTCGGGCTGGGTCAGATCTTCAAGCGATTGTGGGACAGCGAGTGAATTATCTGCGAAATACCCTTTATCGTAATTGATACACACATCGCCATAATCAACAGGAAGGGCGCGGTTGGACGAATCAAGTTTGAAGGCATCTGGGATATCTGCCAATCGAGGCGAAACATACGCCTCAAATATGTCCGCTTCGAGGGCACGGGAGAGGAAGGTGTTATCCACGCCAAAGAGCACATCCGCAAGCGGCGCGTCTTTTGTAAGGATGGCTTTATTCAGCACGGATCCCGCGTCACCGCTTTGCAGGAAGACGACTTTGGCACTGTTCGCGTCTTCAAATGATTTAACAACATCTTCACTGACGGCAAATGAATCGTGCGTCATTACGGTCAATGTTTGTGGTTCGGTCGATCCGGGCGCACAGGATGCGATCAGAAAGATGAGTGAGAAGAGTAACAGTATTATTTTTTTCATTTTTACCTTTACGATCTTCGAGTGCGAATGATCAAAAGCACACCCGATGAGATTTTTATAGTTGCAGTATCGGCCGTCATTTCATTGCTGATGCCGCGTGTTTTTTCAGGGAACAATGTCTCGTGTTCGAGCGGCCATTTTAGATTTTCAGTCTGGATGCCAGTTACGGCTCCCTGCCAGGGAATCAAGGAGACGATATCTCCGCTTCTTCCGTGGACTTCAACCTGATCCCGGCAGAAGAACACTTCCTCCACGCCATCGTCCAGTTTCAGGTTAAGGGCAGAAAACTGAGGACTGGACAGGAGTACAATGTTGGCCAGCGTGTGATCCAGCCTGCCACCGAGGGCCGCAACGATGACGATCTCTTTTGGGGCCAGTTCGATTGCATGCAGGATGGCCAGTTCGAGATCGGTCTCGTCTTTATCATGCGGATAAAGCTCGATGAGAACATCGTCAGATTGCAGTTTTTGCAGGTGCCCTTTGTCAGTGGAATCCATATCTCCTATAACGAGATCCGGCCTGAGGTCCAGTGCAGAGGCGTGGCGTGTGCCGCCATCCGCGCAGATGATGTAGTCGTCATCCTGCAAAATGGCGCGGGCTTTGTCAATATCCGGCAATTCACCGTTGGCAAATATGATGATACGGTTCATGGCTCCCTTACTCCTGCGCCTCTCCCGAGAGGAGATGGGTTGGGAATGAAAAACACCCTCACAGCGGAGGATGTTTGGTAATAAAAGAAATCCCTCCGCCAGTATGACCTGGATCAGGTAATGCGGGTTGAGCGCGGCTCGCTCCTCTCAGTCCTGCATCGCAGGACACCCCGTTCAGTTGTTATTCAGTTATATGACGTGTGGGTTATTTTGTCAATGTAAAAATCAACGAACTCTGCGCTTCCACTCTTCTTTCATTTGCAGTTCGCTGGGGCTGGCTCCCGAATCAAGCGCCAGAAAATCGGTAAGCAAACGATTGAATTTGACCGTTTCATCGACCATGGGGAAATGCCCGGAATTGTCGAGAACGACCTGGTGTGTAAATGTCGATACGGCTTCTTTATCGCCCGGAAGGCTGATCGCCTGGTCTTTGCCGCCGTACACCAGCAGGCAGGGAACATTCAAAGCCTTGAAACTTCCGAACAGATTATTGGCCTGCAAGCCGACCATCGATTCGGCAATTGCCTTGATATCCGCCTTGGGCGCATCGGATAACGCCGTTTCTGCTTCAGGCGTTTTGTTCGAAAGCCACTCTGACAGCTCCTGCGGCGGAGCAGTCCGCAAGCGGGAATTGACCGCATCATAACTCAACGGACAGTTGACCGCCATCACCCGATCCACACTTTCGCGAAAACGTGTGGCAAACTTCATTCCAACCACCCCCCCCAATCCATGCCCGACGATGGCAACCTTGCCGATACCCATCACGTTCATGAAATCATCGACCAATTTTACCTGATCATCCAATGAATATTTCAACGTATTGTGCGCAGTATCCCCAAAACCCCACAGATCGAGCGCATATGCCCGATAAGAGGTCGAAGCGACCTGCATGGAAGTGATCCAATACTTCCATGAGCCGACCCAGCCGTGCAGAAAGATGACCGGGCGTCCGCGTCCCAGCACCTCATAATGCACGATGAAGTCATCAAGAAGGATAGCGCTCAAAGGTTATTTCCCGAATTTTGCTAATATCGTCTTTACCTGCGCCGTCAGTTGATCGGGTGCAAAGGGTTTTAGCAGGTATTCTTCCGCGCCGGCATCCAGTCCCTGCTGTATTTCTTCCTCCTGCCCTCGTGCCGTAAGGAAAACCACCGGTATGTCCTTCAAGTCCGGATTCTGTTTCATTGCCCTGCAGGCCTCATACCCGGTCATACGCGGCATACGAACATCCATCAAGATCAGGTCAGGGTTTACCCTTGGAGCCATTTCCAGGGCTTCTTCCCCATTCGTTGCTGCAACTACCTCATAACCTGCAAATCTCAGGGTGAAGGCAACCAGATCTCGAATATCACGCTCGTCTTCTGCAATTAATATCGTAGTCATTCAAGCCTCATTTTTCTTATAGACAGGCAGTGTAAAGGAGAAAACACTCCCTTCTCCGGGTACGCCGCTGCTCTTCATCCACATATGCCCTTTATGCATTTCCACTATCTGTTTAACGATGGAAAGACCCAAGCCTGTTCCCGGAGTGGCCAACACCAATGGATCTTCACCCCGGTAGAATCGCTCAAAGACACGCTCCTGATCTTCCAATGCAATACCCACGCCGTTATCATCCACATCGACCTGCACTTCGTGCTTCCCCTGGACAGGCTGCACGCGAACCGTGATCGTACCGTTCTCAGGCGTGTAATGATATGCATTGAATACCAGATTGCTCATCACCTGACGCACACGCTCCAAATCTCCATGAACAAGCGGAAGCTTCTTGGGTGCATCGAGGGAAAGCGCCATCGCTTTATTCTCCTCCTGCGACCGTCGAAGTACTTCTTCGAGCACATCTTCGGCCACTTCGCGCAGGTCAAGCGCCTGGGGTGAAAGGGTCACCTGTCCAGATTCGATGCGGGACACATCCAAAAGATCGTTCACCAAAATATTAAGTCTTTCCGTGTTGCTCTTGATGATATTCAGGAAGTGTGATTGATTCTCATTCATCGCACCTGCGGCGCCCATCAACAGGACATCGGTATATCCACGAATGGACGTCATCGGCGTCCGCAACTCGTGGCTGACAGTCGCTACAAACTCGGACTTCAACCTGTCCACTTCGACCTCATGCGTTATGTCACGGAAGATGGATACCGTTCCCAGGAAGTCCTTTTGTAAAATGACGGGCGCGAGGTGTACCAAAACGATGCGTCCATTCTGAAGATCCAACTGCTCAGCATATGTATCGCCCATCTGATATTCCTGGGGAGATTCAGACCACGTTCTTATCGTCTGCATCCATGAACTGGCCGCTTTTCCAAACAAACCGGCAAAGACATCCAAGGATTGATTCACCACCCGGTCTGACTCCAAATCGAGAATCTCCTCAGCCGAACTGTTGAGGAACGTTATGTGGTTATCGGAGCCCGTTACAAGCACACCATCTGCCACTGCCTCAAGAATCGCCTGAGACCGGCTGGCATCCTCCTGCTCACGACGGAGCATGGAGCCCAGGCGTTCAGCCTGATCGCGTATCAATTCATACAGGTGCGCATTGTTGATGGCCACCGAGACCTGCCCCGCGATGGCCTTAACCATATTCAGGCGTTCTGCGCCAAAGAATTCAACCTTGCGATGAAAGACCATCAGAACCCCGATAACATCCTCAGCCACCAGCAAGGGAACCACAATGGCACTGCGATGTTCACGTGAGGACGACGATGTTGTCACCCAACGACCATCTTTGAGAAGATCATCGACCAATACCGCTTCACGGTTTGCAACCACCCATCCCGCCAGTCCTTCTCCCACTTTAAGCTTGAAGCCGCGTCTCTCCCCTGAAATCTTATCGGAGAGATAACCGTATCCTGCCCGGTAATGAAGCATGTTGTCGTCCGCCCCGCGCAGCATAATCGTCCCTTGTTCGGCACCAATCGCATCGTTAAGCAAGGCAAGCGTACGGTTCAAGGCGCGGTCAAGATCGAGGCTTGACGACACTTCTGTAAGAATACGCAACAGCGTCTCTGTGTTTTGCTGCTCCTGCTGAAGCTGCGATGTGCGTTCAATAACGCGCTGCTCAAGTTCCTGCGCCAGCCTTTGCGTTTCATTGAACAAGCGTCCATTTTGAATTGCCACAATAGCCTGGTTGGCAAGTGTGCTGAGGACTTGAAGATCGCTTTCCGTATAGACATTCGCCTGATAGCTCTGGACAGAGAGCATACCTATGGCCCTGCCGCCCAGCAGCATGGGCACAGCCAGAATGGATTGAGGGGTATCCTCCTTACCATAGGAAACTGTGTCCACTTCTTCAACAGCGGATGCGCCTTGAAGCAGAAGGGCCTGGCCTGTGGATATTATTTGTCCGCTCAAACCCTGATCGCGAGGAATGCGGGTGATCGGGGCGCGGACATCATCATCCACAAGATACACACCCTCGATTTCATCTGACTCTTCATCCAGAATGCTGATCACAAAAGACTCGACTGGCATCAACTTCTTGGCCGCTTCATGGACTGCAGCATAGATCTGCTCGGGATCAAGGTTTGCACCAACCTGATAACTTGCCTGATTTAACGTAGCAAATCTTTCTGCCGTAAACAAAGTGGATTGGTAAAGACGCGCATTTTCAAGTGCGATCGAAGCCTGATTGGTCAATGTTCTGGCCAGTTCGATTTCAGCCAGGCTAAATCGTGCGGCTTCGCTTTGATGGATGAATAACAGACCCTGCAGGGTTGAACCGCTAACAAATGGCAGTATAAGCAGCGAAAGTGTGGCATCACCCAAAAATTCGCTTAAAGGTGCCAGATCCGGTTCTGCATTCACAGAATCTGTCGAGAATACGCCAAGCGATTCCTGCAAACGGCTAAAAATGGGCGCATCTGGCAAATTCCTGGGCAGCTTGCCGCTCGGCATTGGGTTCGAATATTTCCATACCGCTTTTCCGCGCTCGAACGTCACAATTGACACGCGGGGAACATCCAGGGCATCCTGCAGTTCCTGTGCAGTAAGTTGAAGTATCTTATCCTCGTCAAGCAGACCGCCTAGAGATGACGAGAAACGGTTCAAGAGCGTCAGACGCTGGGAGCGCTCATCCAATTCGGTGGCACGCCCGATGCTTTCTTCAAATAATTTTGCGTTCTCCACAGCAACGGCTGCCTGACTGGCAAAAGTTGTACCGACCTGTTCATGGTCATGAGTGAAAAAATAAGCCTGCCATTTTTCAAGCGCCAGCACGCCGATCACCTCATTCTTTGATATGAGCGGCAAACCCAGCCACGAAAGACGCGGCGCCTCAAGTGACGGGAAGCGGGGATCCTGCCGTATATCGCCAACTGAAATACCACGACCTGCCCGAATCATCTCTTTGAACAAAACGCTGTCCTCTGTGGCAATTGTCAGGCCAAGCCGCTGTTCGGTGTCAGGAAACCCGCGTGCTGCTGCCACTGTCAATCGATCCTTTTCTCGAATCCATAAGGTGGCCGTATCGTAAGGGATAACCGGTTCAAGTTGATCAAGAAGCGACTCTATCAACTCCGTGCTTTTCAGGCTGGAGGTCAGGTTTGTGGCAGCCGCAGTAAGAGCCTCCAATTGCTTGGCCCTTTCCTGTGTAGTGCGAACAAGACGGACGTTCTGAAGAGATAAACCAACCTGCTGAGAAAGAGAAAGCAGCAGGGTTTCATCCTCCTCGCGGAACGCGGCTGGCGTATTAAAGTTGTCCAATACCAAAACTCCCACGCGCTCCTCCCCTGATTGGATCGGTATCAACATGCTGGAGACAGGCAAACGTCCACCGGTTGCCTGACGGTACAACAACTGACCTTCAGCCGAGAAGTTATAATCCCGGGCGAACTGCACTTCATCCACCCGCAGGATATGATTCGATTCAAACACCTGCCCCGGCAAGGAAATGCCGGATTGATAGGTGATACGGCTCATCGCTTCATCGTCCACATAGCCCGAAACAGCCTGAGGTATTAGCTGGCTGGTGTGTTCATCCCAAATCAACACAAATCCTGCATGCGCTGACTGAAGCGCCTTGCGCGAGTTTTCCAAAAGCGACTCGACGATCCGTTCGAAGTCCAAACCTCGTAACTGACGGCTGAAATCAAGCAGCAGGTTTACCTCCTGCAGGCGGCGACGGGTTTCATTGAGCAGGGATATATTCTGTAAAATGACGGATGTCTGCCGGGCAATCTGATGATAGACCTGATAGTCCTCATCCGTAAACGATGGTAGTGGTTCGTGGGTAATTGCCATCATGGCTGCGACAGTTTGGTTGTCGATCTTTACTGGCAGACAAACCAACGATTTCGCACGAAGCGCCGTCAACAAGGGGGTTTCGCGCCATTCAAGGTCCTCGTCCAACGTTGAGACCAGAATAGCCTTTCCGCTTTGAAGACAGCCCCGGAGCGGATTCTTTTGCCCGAATAAAGCTTCCGGGTTGGTGGCACGCGGTACACTGCCCAACACCTGGGTCAATCGCGGACCCTCGTTTGTCTCTTCAGCAACAAGCGCCACCGACATACCTAACTGTGTGAGTGTCTCACGCGCCAGGGCCTGCAATGCCGACGAAGCATCCAGTTGACGGCTTACTGATTCAGTGATTGCAAGACCGGCTCGAACTCTTTGCGAACGGTGTTCCAGGTTTTGGATCGCAATCGTTTGGTCAAGATCTTTACTCAGGAGCAAGGGTAGATCGTTCTGATTGATCGCAAGCAATTTTTGCTGCCGATCAATTCCAGCTGAAAGGGCATCAACCTGTTCACGAAGTTCTGTCAGGCGACGGCTCGCCATAATTGCGAGGGAAGCCTGCGTCGCAAAAATTTCAAGCGCTTCAATGGTTGCACGATCTGGACGCAAGCCATTGCGGGGTGAATCCACACTGATAATTCCAAGTGTGTTTCCAAGATTATCTTCAAGCACTGTTACGAGCGAATCGTCCGGATCCCATGAGTTTGGGGCATCCTGAGCAGAATCTTTTGTATCCAGCGTGACCATATGAACATCTGCCGGGACAATCGGAGACCGGTCAATGGGAATGAAGTACGAACGGCTTATGAGAAATTCTGGTTTAAGGATTTGCTTAAGGCTTGCAAAAGGTTGTTTGCGGGACAAAAGTTCGTTTAAAGTATCCGGGGGAAAACCCACGCCAACCACTCTCCTCAAGATGTCTTCCTCCCGATCATAAATACTGATCAAGACCGCCTTAAAGTTTGTGGATTTGCTAATATTATCTGCAATCGTTCGCAATGTTTGCTCAAGCGGATTCTCAAAATCAACGACAAGGCTGGTGTCTGATAATCGCGAAAGGACCTCTGCACGGCGGCGGAGCAGTTCCGCTTGATTAAACTGCCCCTGATAACGCTGTACGTTATTAATGGCAACAGACACCTGTGACGAAAAGGTCTGCATGACATCAACAGCCGTATCGTCAAAATAATCAGGCTGTTCGGAGTGCAGGTGTATGAGGCCAATTGTCTGATCACGATTGATAATTGGCACAAGCAGCAGAGAGCGAACGCCCTCGTGGGGCGGGCCTTGTTCCGTTTTGGTAATATCTTCCACATACTGCGCTGTACCGCTTTGTATAACCTGTTGATCGAGAGGCGAGAAGGTATCGGGGAGTTCACAGCCAATCGACAGTGAGACAGGCAACGGGTCGGTTGAGGCGTCCGTATCGAATATCAGGATGGTCCCGCAATCAGCGCGAGTCGCCCGCAGGCTTTCATCGTAGACCACATCCAGTAATGAACGCAAATCGGTCATGGCATTAAGCTCGCGGGTTACGCGTGAGATGGACGTAAGCTGCTCGAGCCGTCTGCGGAGAGTCTCATCGGTCAGATTGGATCGGGATGCATCGTCAAGCGCCGATGCCAACTGACTCGCTGCTGTGGATATGATCTGCAGATCATAGTCATTGAAAAATTCAGCCTTTCGGCTCCCAAGCATAAGCTCGCCCAAACTTTGATCGCGTATCACCAGCGGCACAACGACCGCGGATTCAACCTGCAGCGTTGTAACCAAAGGACGGTATCCTGACAGTACACGCCGATCTGCGCTAAGGCGGCCTGACAGAAATGGCTTTTGGCTACCAGAAACTGTATGGCGATCCTGCGACGCGTCCATATGCAGGCGGTTTAGGACTTTTATGTCCTCTGGCGTGGCTCCAAAGGCCGATTTTTCATGCAGGCGAAGTCCGCCGATCTGCTCGTCGCGCAAAAAAATGGCTGCGATTTCGCTTTGAAAAAGACGCGCGAGTTCCTGAACCGAAAACTGCAAAATTTCGTCGATCGTTGCTGTGGATGATGCCAAACTGGCAATACGTCGCAACGCATCGGAACGCAGGGCACGCTGACGTGTCTGTTCCATGTCCACTGAGTTTTCGATTATGCCTGCAGACTGGGCCGCAATGGTTTTGACCAATTGAATCTCAGATTCTGTAAATTCAACTGAAGTTTGTTTATGGTTTGAAACCTGGAAATACCCCACCAAACGATCCCCGGCGATCATTGGGGCAAAAACTGATTCGCGCAGACTAGCTGCCTGCGCAAGGGTGCTTAACCCAAGTTCCTGCCAGGTACTATCGCCGGCTGCGTTATCGGTCGTAATAACGTCCCTGTCGTTGATGATTTTTTCGGCGGGACTATTGGCCGGGATGGTGGCCCGATAAATATCCACAATGTGGGAAGGCAAACCTAAAAATGGGGACTGCGCTTCAAGGGTCCTTTTGCCTTCGTCAAACAACAGGAATCCAAGTATCTCGACAGAAAACAATGGGGAGATGCTTTCGATCAACTTCTGGATCAGATTGGAGTGGTCGTGGGAAACACCTAGGGCCTCGACAAGATTTGCGAGCCCGCTCAATTCTGTAACTCGTTTTTGCTCAGCGGAATACCTCAGTGCGTTGCGAAGACTGTAGGCAATTTGAGGGGAAACCATTTGGACAATGTCCAGGTCCTGCTGGGTAAGCACCCCCGGAGTAAGATGACCCATCTCCAAAGTTCCGATCAATTCGTTATCTGCAATCAACGGATACCCAAGATATGACTGCACAGGCGAATTTCCGTTCATTGAAGACAGCCATGACGGAGGCTCGCCGATATCAGAAATCAATACAGGTTTTTGTTGATCAATAAGATTTTCAGTAAGCTCGCCAAACTGCGATCGGTGTGCGATTTGAGCTGCCACCCCTCCGCCGGTCATGTCCAAAGTAAACGGCATGAGTGATTTTGAGGAGGCATCCCATGTTTTAATTTCCAAAACGTCAGATGAGATCAACTGCGATATATTCAAAAGCGCAGCCTGAATTACGTTGTTCAAGTCCAGGCTGGCAGATACATCTCTGCCAAATTCGGAGATCAGGCGCAGGATCGACACACCTTCGCCAGTATCCGAAATGTTTTTGGAGAATTCAATTACTTTTATGGTAACCAGAATCTGCGAGTAGGGAGCCGGTACCTCATAGGAGGTGACTTCCATAAGTTGATTGCCGATCGAAAGGCGTTTCTGACCCGCTGAAGCGCATAGGTCCAGAAAATCTTCAGACGGGCGGGCGCTGCGAATCAACCTCTCAAGATCGGGCCGTTCATCGGGTCGCAAACCAAACCACTCGCGGGCAGTGTTGTTAATATATTCAACCCGTCCGCCGGCCTGGACGAGCAGCATGCCTTCAGTTGAATTTGTAGAATCGGTGGGAATTTGCGAGGACGAAGCCGCTTGACCAAAGGATCTTCCAGCGAAAAACCTGCGTATTGCAACAATCGCCAGCACCAGCAAAAAGAATACCAGCGCCAGCAATATCAATAAGAGGCCGTTTCCCTGTCCAGCAAACATCCTCGATCATCAATCCGCGTTGCTGGTCGAGGAAGAATCCTTACGCCGAGCCTCAGCCGCAAGTTCTGTGATCTCCCGTATATCAGCAAATGAATGTTCATCGGGCGAGACCACACCAACAGACATTGTCATAAATGACACTTTGGTTGAAGTTCCATCGGAGGCAGGCGCCTGTACGAATCCCTGCTGACGGTCCATGAAGTTGTAATGGGTCAGAACTTCCTCGTTGAACCGCTCTTTAATGCGATCCCGAATTTGAGATGCATTTTCTGACTTGGTCACAATGATGAAGTTGTCGCCGCCTGCGTGGCCTATAAAATCGGTCGTCGTGCCAAGCTCGTCAACCACTTCACCAATCATCATCGCAGTAAATCGGAGGACATCATCGCCTGCCACAAATCCGTACACGTCTTTGAACGGCTCAAAGTCATTGATGCGTGCATCGATCAGGGCCCAGTCTTTCTCGCGAATGATGCGGCGCAGTTGCTCCTCGATCAGGCGTCCCGCTGGCAATCCGGAGCGTGGGTCGGTCAGGCTTTCGCGTTCTGCACGCTTGATCGCCCCCTGTACGCGAAGCTTTAACTCTTCAATATCGAAGGGTTTGGTTATGTAATCGTCCGCGCCCAATTCGAGCCCCTGCAATTTGTCGCTGCGTTCGTCCTTTTGCGTCAGGAAAATTACGGGGATATGACTGGTGCGCATATTTGTGCGCAAGTTCCGGCATACTTCGTAGCCGTCAATATCGGGCAACATGATATCCAACACGATCAAATGAGGCAGCACCTGTTTGGTCTTTTCTAGCGCATCTGAACCGCGCACAGCAACATCGACATCAAAATCCATTCCGCTGAAATAGATCTTCAGCATGTTCCCGATATCGATATCGTCTTCCACAACTAATAATCGCGATTTTCCCATAAACTGCCTCCGGATTACCTTTGCAGCGCACGCGTCGCCTTCGATTTTTTTGCGTTGCGCCGTACTGCTTCAATTTGCTGGGGTGTCACTTCCCGCTCGAACGAACGAAAGCCGCTCAAACGAAAACCATGTTTTTTTGCTATAAAACCAATTTCCTCGACACGCTCTCTCGTAATATGTTTGCCAACAGTATAATCTTCAAATCGTCCTTCGAGCGCCAGCGCAATCGTCTCTGCCATGCAGGCATATACCTTGCCGGGCGGAAATCCAAAATTAAAGTGGAAATCAACGGGGCCTGGCACATCGACCATTCCGCCGTCAATCACTAATATATCATCTCTCGAGGCCGCCACCATTGCAGAAACATCACGAGGGCGGGCGACGTCGCAAATCACGCTTCCCGGCTGAAGATACTCCGGGCGGATCACGTCGTGGACAGCGCTTGTGACCGTCAGGATCAGTTGAGCCTCTGCAAGCACATCCATCGATGTACTGACGAGCACCTCGGCTCCTGCATGGACACTTCGCCCCGGCTCAGCGCGAGCCTTGAGCCTGTCTCGCAACTCTTCGAGCTTATCCTGTCTGCGGCCAATCAAAAATAACCGCTCGACGTCA
>DATHRQ010000167.1:0-4507 GCA_035465095.1 Anaerolineales bacterium
ACAGTTACGCTCAAGGTAAAAGTCTATACTCTGAATCAGACCCAGTTCTTGTGTGGCAAAAACTAAACCGTATTCCAGTCATGCTATTAGGCTACTAATGGAGCAAGTTTACTCCACTCTATTTGCAGAGAATCAATTCGAGCCTTGGAGGTCAGAATGACACAATTCAAATATTTTGTTGGTATCGATATTGCTTCCAGTACATTTACTGCCTCAGTGGGCATCATGCCCTGGAAAATGGTTCTCAAACCACAGGAGTTTGAGAATACTGAAGATGGATTTCAAAGCTGGCTGGATTGGCTTGCCAAGCACCAAATCCTGCCTCATCAGACGGTTGTTTGCATGGAAGCGACAGGTGTCTATGCTGAAGGTTTAGCCTATTTTGCCTTTGCCAAAGATTACCGAGTTGCGGTTCAGCCGCCTTTGGAGGTCAAACGTGCATTCAAACCAAACATTCGCAAGACCGATGCAGTCGACAGCCTGCAAATCGCTGAGTATGCCGCTCGCTATGCAGATAAACTCAGCCTTTGGCAACCTAGAAACGATGTGTTGGAGCAAATCAAGGTACTTTTGACAACCCGCGAACAATTTGTGGTTCAAAATGCAGCTCATCAGAACAGCCTCAAAGCGATCCAACGCAAACCTGTCAAGACACTTTTTGCAGAACAAACTCAGTTGGAAATGATCGAGATCTTCAAGAAACAGATCCGTGCGATTGACTCAGAAATTCGACGCTTGATTGAGAGCGACCCGACCTTCAAGCACATGCTGACCTTGCTTCTCTCGGTTCCAGGTGTTGGACTTTTGTTGGCAGCTCATATGATTTTACTCACACAAGTGTCTCTCAATTACAAGCAATTGAACTCCTTTCTGGGAATTGCTCCCAATGAGCATTCCAGCGGCTCTTCCGTGCATGGGCGTCCGACCTCTCGTCATTTTGGACCAGCCGCGATCCGCAAACTATTGTTTTTAGCTGCTCTTTCGGTCAGCACACATCGAAAACAGTTTCGATCCTATTTCCTGAGGAAAACTCAGGAAGGTAAACCTGCTCGTTTGGTTCTCAACAACATTGAGAACAAACTTGTCAAGATCATTTGCGCAGTTTTACGCACCAATTCACCCTATAACCCTGACTATGCTTCTATCCAGCCTCTCACTCTCAAAAATGCCTTGACAGAATCATAGTATTCAGAATGACAGAATGGAGAATGTTTCTCCCGCTGTATACGTTTCCACCTGTCCGCCCCGGTACAACACCACTTCACCCGCTCCATACACATTCCACGAATTGTCATCGCCATCGTTCAACATCCCCGTCTGCTCATCAATGCCCAGCAAAGTGACATTCGGAATCTCCTTCGTCAACTTCGGCGCCCAGTTCTTCCCGAATGTGTTGTGATGCGGCAAAACCAAGGAATTTGGGACGAGGTTCAATCCTTTCGCAACCTTCCCTGAACCCGGATCAAAATAATACTCACACATCACCATAGCGCCCGCACTGGAGCCCGCAATGACGCCTCCGTTTTCATATGCGTCCAATGCGGCAGTCCACGCCATGCTATCTTTCAATGTCTCGCCAAGATACCCGGTGAAGCCGCCCAGCAGATAGATCAATCTTGCGGCGCGTAGGGAATTAATTATCTCTTCATCATTTGCGCTGGTTTTGTCGATCAAGGGCAGCGAAATTACATCCCTTGCGCTCAAACTCTTGAACCATTTAATTCCATTGTTCCCAGCGCGGATGTGGTTTCGGTCCGGCGCAGCAGCCGTCGGGATGATGCGAAGCGGAACGTCGAATCCGCCAGCCAGTTCGATGGCACGCAGGTCGGGGTCGCGCATCCGCCCGCCGAACTCCGCCCCGCCTTCCAGCAGCAGATATCCCATGTCACCATCCAAACTCATCGAACATGACACCATTCAAATGATTCTCGATCGCTCTTCGCACATAAGGGATGATGTTATCGGGCAACGCGTTCACATCCACCCAGCGCAGGTCGTCGCATTTATCAGGCTCGGCATTGACGATCTCGCCGCTCCACTCTCGAACATGGATGAAGAAATCCACGCGCTCATCTCCTTCGATGCGGTGCATGACGGATGAAAAGATCATATTGCCCGCTTGTATTTCCACGCCTATTTCCTCCTTTGCCTCACGAATGCCTGCCGTGATTACGGTTTCACTGCCATCCAAATGCCCGGCAGGGACGCTGTATTCGCCATCGCGATAGCCTGTGTTGAAACGGCGAGACAATAGAACTTCATTTCCACGAATAAACAATAGGTGGACCGTGACAGGGAAGGTCGTGCGCATAACACCTACGTTGCTCTCGCCGCCGTCCTCGGCGGCGTGTTGAGAATAATCCTGCGCCGAGGACGGCGCACGGAGCTAAATTTCATTAAAAATACTTCTCCCACACTCTTTTCTTTTCATCTTCAGGAATGAAAGACGCTTCATAAGCATTGCGGTTGCACTCGGCAATCTCGTCCATACTCATGCCCAGCACTTCATGCGCAATGCGGTATTCATTATTGAGGTTTGTTTCCAGCACTTCGGGGTCGTCGGAGTTGATGGTGACCTTTACGCCCAGGTCATATAATTTCTTCAGCGGATGTTCCTCGATGGCCGGCACGGAGTTGGTCAGATAATTGCTCCACGGGTTGACTTCGAGCGTGATGTCCTTTTCGATCAGCAGTTCCACGGCCTTCCTGTCTTCGATGGCATGGATGCCGTGTCCGATGCGGTCGGGTTTGAATTTGTTGATCGTGTCCATCACGTAGGAGGCGGATGTATCTTCACCTGAGTGGATAGTGACCTTCAAGCCTGCCTCTTTTGCCTTCAGGATCGGCTTGATGAAATCCTCCATTGGGAAGATCAGTTCGCCGTCTGCCAGATCGACCGCCTGGATATGGTCACGATGGCGGATGGCCCAATCCACTGTCCTCACGCATGATTCTGCGCCCATGCTACGGGAGGTGATGGCGATATAACCGATCGCCATATCAAACTCCGCCTCCGCTCTGGACTTCGCCCTGATGAGGCCTTCGAGGCAGGCGTCCCAATCGAGGTTGTGCACATGAAAAGCCCAATCGGGCGAGAAACGGACTTCAAACAATTTGATATTCTGTTTTGCTGCATCCTCGAACAATTCCCAGGCAATGCGCTCGACCACATCCGGCGAAGTAATACTGTTCTGAAATATCCCAAACGCTTTCAGCACGGTTTCCAAATCCTGCAGTTGGTCATAGACTTTGACGTGTTTGTCCAGTTCGCTGACTTCGTAGGCAGGCAGTTTCAGGTCATATTCTTTCGCAACGGCAATGATGGTCTCCGTGCGGATCGAACCTTCGAGATGGATGTGGATCTCTGTTTTTGGGATGTCGTTGTATTTGGGGTCGAAGTTTTTCATGTCATGTATTTTACCCCTACGTTTAGTGATTCCTCTCCTTGCCTGGGCTATAATGGAAACATGGATTTCAAACTGACGATCTTCTCCGATTACATCTGACCCTGGTGTTATGTCGGCCAGGCTGTGGTCGAGCGGTTGAAGGAGGAACACAATGTGGACGTGGAGTGGCGTCCGTTCTATTTGTATTTCGATACCCCGCCGGAGGGGAAGGAATGGCCGGAGTACGTCAAGCAAAAACGGGCCATGGGGTCGGAGGATCGGCTGCGGGCGTTGGCAGACTCATACGGCATGGAATTCAAATCCGCGGAACGAGCTTATAACACGCGCCTCGCGCACGAAGCGACAGAGTATGCCCGCGAACACGGGCTAGCCAATGAATTTCACAAAAACGTTTTCCGTATGATCTATGCAGAGGGAAAAGACATCAGCCAATGGGATGTCCTTCGAGAGGCAGCGCAGGAAGCAGGTCTGGATGGGGAGGCGATGCAAAGAGATGTGGAAAGCGGCAGGTACACAGAGTCGGTCAATCAGCAGGTGCAGCAGGCGTATCAGATCGGCATCTCAGGGGTGCCGACGTATGTGATCGATGACCGTTATGCGCTCGTCGGCGCGCAGCCATACGAAGTGTTCAAGGACGCCCTGCAGCAGATCATGACTCAAAAGGATTGACTTCTCATGTCATTGCGAGAAGCCGCTGGTCGAGTAGTCTCGCGCTACGCGGGACGTATTGAGAGAAGCAATCCCTTCCTCGAAAATTTCAATCTGTTTCTTCAATCCGCCATATCCTCTGGCGGCGCTCCCTTAATAATAACCTCCCGCTGCGGGAAGGGGATTTCGATTCCCGCTTCGTTCAGCGCCCGATAAACGGCGGTGTTGACACTGTCGAACATGCGCCTCGTATCCACATACGAATCCAGCCACCATCGGATTCGGAATGTCAAAGCCGAATCGCCGAATTCCAAAAACAACGCTTCCACAGGTTTGTCCAATAGAACGCCGTCCACAGTTTTTACCGCGTCGGTGATAACCTGACGTGCCTTCTCGATATCCGTGCCATAAGCCACCCCGACATGATTCTCGATCCGATATTGCGAAGAAGG
>DATHRQ010000168.1:0-9375 GCA_035465095.1 Anaerolineales bacterium
TCATCAACGACGAACCGCCCGACGAACGTTCCGACATCTATTCACTGGGCATAACACTCTATGAAGCATTGACAAGTGCACCGCCATTCGACGCGGAATCCGTCCTGACTCTCATAACGATGCACCTGAACGACCCCGTCCCTGATCTAAGCGCACTGCGTCCAGACATCCCTCACGGATTGATGCGCATCGTCAATAAATCACTGGAAAAAGACCGCAACGACCGCTATAGCTCGGCAGATGAAATGGGCAGGGACTTGAAACGCATCCTGCCTACGCTTCAAACTGCCCCTGTTTCGAGAGCCAAATTCGGCCGCTTGACCGTCAAACTGCCGGACGGCGGCGAAATGGAGTTCGGCGTTTCAAAACCCGAGATCACAATGGGACGTGGGGAAGCCAATGACGTCGTCATCGACGACGAGCGGGTATCCCGGTCACATGCCCGTCTTGTGATCAATCCCCAGGGCGGGGTAAAAGTAATAGATACAGGATCGACCAACGGGGTGATGGTGAACGGCGTAAAGGTCAAAGAGACGGTGATCAGGCCCGGAGATGTCATCGAAATGGGCGGAAGTCAGATTCGATATGTGAACTTATCTGATAACGACCAAATAACAATTGTCGGTTAAGCTTTAATTTGGCTGCGCCGTTCCCGAACAGATTGATAATTTTCTCAGTTCGTTGTTTTGGAATTGAAGGGTGTTTCGAAACCGGAAGTGTTCAACACCACAGCCGCGCCATACCCCACAACAGACGAATAATCTCCCGTCACATCGCCGGAGGTGGCGTGACGCAATACCTTCACTTTATCCGCCCCCAACTCACGGGAGGCCCATAACACAGCCGTAAAAGCGCCCAAGCCGCAGGCGAAACCTTGTTCTGTGCGTTCGGCGGCAAAGGCAGCCTGCGGGTCAAAGGCTTCGATCTGATCCAACATGAAACGGTCGAAGGCCAGTGCCGCTTTTTGATTATAGAAATGCGACAAGTCCGAACTTGCCACGAGGACAAAGTTTTCATCCTGTAATATTTTGGCAAGGGCTTTTCCCAACCCTTCGGAGGTTTTGGGCTTCTGATCGCGGACCATGATCGGCAACAACTTCCAGTCTGATTTCAGTGCCCGCTGCAAAAACGGCAGTTCGATCTCAAGTGAATGTTCGGGGTCGTTGGAAACGGGTGACAAGCCATATCCCAGTTCCAAATTTAGAACATCATCAAGTTCCTTCACCGCCTCTTTATCAACGGGGACATCGCCCAAAGGAGTGCGATAGGCATCGTGGGAGGTGGTAAGCAGCGGTTCTCGATAATAATGATGCATAGGCGAGATCACAGCCACCAGATCCGGTGACCTGCCCCGCAGCGGAGCAAAAGCATAGCCTGCCACACCGCCAGAATAGACATGCCCTGCGTGCGGCGCGATAACCGCCATCACCTCCCCGTCCAATTCGGGGAGTTTTGCGTCATCCATGTATTCATCAACATTGCGAGCGAGCGTCTTTGCCTCCCCCTCATACCACTGCCCCACGATCGGTGAAGGACGCACATCAACCATAAAACGATTGTAGCACTTTTTGCGTGGCGAGAAAAGCAAGCGGCGGCAAATTATTTTTATCGAACCATTCGACCGCGTCCACATCGTCACAGGCCTTCATTTCTCCGCCCAGGAACTCCGCCTCGTAGATGATGACAAAGTCTGCGCCACGCGGGTGTTCGCGACCTGAAACGATCTCATACACGCGCGTCACACGCACGCTCAAGCCAGTCTCCTCCAAACATTCCCTTTCCGCCGCCTCAGCCGGGTCCTCGCCGCCGTTGATAAAGCCTGCCGGCAGCGTCCACAAGCCGCGAAACGGCTCATTGACACGCCGCACAAGCAGCACGCTGTCGTTACGTGTTACCAACACACCTGCGGCAACCTTCGGGTCGACAAAATGGATCCATCCGCATTTTGGGCAAACGGGTCGTATTCCCCCAAAAAGTTCTTCAGAATTTAGTTGTGCCGTACAGCGGGGACAATATTTGAATTCGGGATTTGACATAACAATAAGGTGACAGTCACTCTACGGAAGTGACTGTCACCTTTGTTTTACTTCCAACGACGGGCGGATACCTGGCGCATGGCCACCATGAATAACGCGCTTAAGACTGCAATAGCAGCCAGCGTGATCTGCCATGTGGGAGGTACGATTGGCGGCACCTGCTCCTGTTCGGCCTCGACAGCGTTTTCCGCATCTCCAGTCTTCGACGATGGAGTTTCAACAACTCTTAGGGAGTCTTCAGCGGAAGGTGTATCAACAGACGCATCGAAAGTGGCAAGTGGCGGAGGCGCTGCCGGTTCCTCTGTCATAGCGGGTTCCTCGGTCGCATCAGCAGGCGCCTCTGCTGCATACAACTCGGATTCGCTGGCGTCGCTCCCGCCGCCGCTTCCGCCGACTCCAAAAGCGACATCCTGTGAAGCCATTTGCGAGCCAAACATATTGATTCCAACCGTGAAAAAGAGCATTAAGGTTGCCACCATCGTCGCCAGGCGGAAGAACGGATACGTCCTCGGCAGCGGCGGGTTTTGGCCTGCCATTTTGCGCGTAAGGGTAAAGTTTCGCGGGGATTTGCGTCTGGGAAGGCTGCGCAGAAGGGTTCGGGTGGCGCGCAGATCCTGCAATGCAGACTCAAGTTCGAGGTCCGATTGGAGGCGTTTTTCCATTTTTGCCACATCCGAAGGCTTAAGTTCACCGTCCAGATAGGCAGATAGTTGTTCCAAATCTCGTCTATTCATCAGGTATTTATTCCATCTTCCAGACGATAGTTTGCGGGTAAAAGTTCCGCAAAACCCTGCAAACATTCGCGCAGACGCAGGCGTGCGCGGGCTAGACGGCTTTTTATCGTGCCCAGCGGCACGCGGACAGCGCTTGCCACTTCGGCGTAATTCAACCCCTGCAGGTCTGTCATAACGACCACTGTTTTGAACTCAAGCGGAAGATTATCAATGCAGTGTTGAATGGCATGTTCCAGTTCATCGGCTTCGGCGCGTTGATCGGGCGTCATGTTCGGGTCGGCCAGCCAGCGCGGGGAATCCATCTCTTCACCATCGCTAGTTTCAGGCTCGAGGGGTGTGGTGGGCCTGCGCTTTTTTCGACGCAATTCATCGTAGCAGGCATTGGTTACTATGCGCATAAGCCAGCCCTTGAACGAGCCGCCGCGGAAGGAAGCAATCGCCTTGAATGCTGAGATGAACGCTTCCTGGGAGGCGTCGGCGGCCAGATCGCTATCGCCCATGATACGCAGGGCAACGTTGAAGACGCTGTCCTGGTAGTTCAGAACCAGCGTATTGAACGCATCGAGACTTCCATTTTGGGCATCAGTGATCAGGGCTGCTTCGTCCATTGGATGAATTTTATCACTGGTGACGAATCACCGCTCCTGCAAAAAACGATTGTACAGCCAGCGCCATATCACCATCCCTATTGCGGCCGCCACCCCCAGGGCCACGATGAATACAGGCGGGATGTCGGTCCCCAGGATCAACCCGCGCAGGGAGGCCGCCATTGTGGACGCATACAGGGCCGCCAGTGCTACCCGCCAATGCAATCGCACCCCAGATTTGTAATCGTCCTGAAAAAGCCCAAACCAGGGAGCGATGACAAACCAGGAAATGGCAACAGGGAAGAATGTGGCGCCCATGCGAGGGATGAATGAAACAGCCAATTCCTCGTGAGACGCGAATCCGATCAGCGTGAGTACTGCGATGGCGAGCGTGTCACCCGCAGCGAGAATTTTGGTTTGTTCCGGCATCTTTAGAAACTCATTATCAAAAATAACATACCGATGCCGCACAAACCCACCAGGAGGGCAACTGCCATGGCGATTATCCTGCGCCTGTTACCCTCGGCATCTGCAAAGGGATCGCCGCTGATCGCGGACTGATAAGGCATTTGAGACGAAGCTCCTGCGCTTCCCATCGACGCCTCGATCCTGTCCACGGCTTCTTTCGCCTCCTTCAAGCCGACGCCAAATTCTTCGCGATAGATCTTGACCGCATCGACCTTCCTGTTCCTGGACAGCAGCGATTTGATCCTGCTTTCCAGAACGGGGTTGTCCCTATCTCGCACATCATCGGGAGGTTTTGTATTTTCGTTCCGGGCCATTTCCTCGACCGCAGCCTTTGCTTCTGCCAGGCCAACGCCCGTGGCCTCGCGATACAACTTGATGGCGTGGATCATCTTCTTTTCATGAAGCAACGTATGGATTTCCTGTACTTGATCGGGACGAAGACCTGGCATGGCAAGCTCCTTTATGATATGAGAAAGGGCGGGAAAACCCCGCCCCTGCAAATAATTATTCTTCCTTCCGTAATGCGGGGAACAAGAGCACCTCGCGAATGGAATGTTTATCAAGCAACAACATCGCCAGACGATCCACACCCATGCCGAAACCGCCATTGGGAGGCATGCCGTAGCGCATGGCACGCAGGTAGTCCTCATCCATGGGGTGTTTCTCTGCATCGTCGGCTGCGTAATCGCGTCCCATTTCGATGAAGCGCTGCTCCTGATCGAGCGGATCATTGAGTTCGGTGAATGCGTTACATAACTCAAAGCCGGCAACATATCCCTCAAACCGCTCGACGGTTAGCGGGTCGCCGGGAATGGATTTTGCCAGCGGAGAGATGTCGCGCGGATAATTATACAGAAAGGTCGGCTGGATGAGCGTCGGTTCGAGATATTCCGAAAGCAGGAAATCGATCAACTGTCCGCGCGTCGCTTTCGGATCGGGGGTTTGATCCGGATATTCGGCCTTGATCGCAGCGAACAACTCTTCGGCAGTTTTATATTCGGCGATATCAATGCCCGACGTCTCGAGGATACCGGCCCGCATTTCGAGCCTTTTCCAGGGAGGGGTCAGGTCGATCTCATGCTCCTTGAATTTGATCTTTTGCGTGCCCAGCACTTTATCGGCCACATAAGAGACCATCTGCTCGGTCAATTCCATGACCTGCAAGTAATCTGCATAGGCCCAATAGAATTCGAGCTGCGTAAATTCAGGGTTGTGTTTAAACGAGACGCCCTCATTACGGAAGTCGCGCCCGATCTCGTAGACCTTTTCCAGGTTGCCGACCAACAGGCGTTTGAGATACAACTCAAAGGAAATACGCAGGTACATATCCTGTTCGAGTTCATTGTGATACGTCTCGAACGGACGCGCCGCCGCGCCACCGTAGATCGGCTGCAGAATGGGAGTCTCCACCTCAAGAAAACCGTGATCGTCGAGGAAGTTTTGCAAGGCCCTGATGATCGCGGCACGCTTGCGGAACGTCTCGCGCACCTGCGGATTGACAGCCAGGTCGGCGTAGCGCTGTCTCGCGCGCAGTTCAGGGTGTTCCAGCGCGGCATGACGGACGACGGTCCCGTCTTCGAGGGTTTCGTCTTTTGCAGCCGGGAGAGGGCTGATCGCTTTGGCCAGGAGTTTGAAGTCCTGGACGCGGAGCGTGACCTCCCCCGTTCTCGTGCGGAACATCACCCCGTCTGCCTGAATGAAGTCGCCAAGGTCCAGCATCTTGTTGAAGAAATCCAAACGCTCCTTGCCGACGTCATTGGCACGGACGAACAACTGCACTTTCCCGGCGCCGTCTTCGATATGCGCAAAGGAAACCTTGCCCATCGAACGGCTGGCACGCAGACGCCCGGCCAGCGTCACTTCAATCTCTACATCGTCATTCTCCCTGGCTTCAAATTCAGATATCGCTTCCGCGCTCAGATGTGTACGTTTGGCACGTGTGGGAAAGGGCTCAATGCCTTCAGCACGAAGTTCCTCCAGTTTTTGTAAGCGGACCTTTTCAAGTGAGTTGTATTCTGCCATGTAATCCTCTTCTCCCTTCATTATCTTCTGAATTTGCGCTCACAGGATAAAAGGGTTGGGAATGAGGGAAAATTCCCCTCACCCCTGCCCTCTCTCGGCGGGAGAGGGTATATAAAAATTAAAACCCCGCGTCCATCACAGGTACGCGGGGTGGACAGGTCGCTCCTGTGATTATTTGATCTTCAATATTTTAACAGTATATGTGCCGCCCGGTGTCTCGACTTTAACAGCATCGCCCACTTTATGGCCCAAAATGGCCTTGCCAATCGGCGATTCATTCGAGATCTTGCCTTCGCGCGGGTTGGCTTCTGCAATGCCGACCAGGGTGAACTCTTCGGCCTCAAAGTTGCCTTCCTTGATGGTCACCTTGGAACCGAGTTGAACGCCGTCGCTCTTCTTATTACCGTTATCTTCGATGATCTTTGCGCTGGCAAGCAGCACATCCAATTCCTGAATGCGCCCCTCCACAAAGGCTTGTTCGTTCTTGGCGGCTTCATATTCGGCGTTTTCGATCAATTCCCCGCCTTCCATGGCCTCATGCAAACGATCTGCGACCTCCTGCCGTTTAACTTTGCGCAGGTAGTCAAGTTCGTCCTGTAATTTTTCAAATCCTTCTTTGGTCAAAAAGTTGCTGGTCATATTGTTGTCCTACTGAGAATAATTTTGTCCCGCATAACGGGACAAAGAATTGGTCGAGACAGTTTCGGTGAAACGGGCATACTATATCACGGTTTACGCGTCCGTTCAAGTGCAACGTAACATTTTCACTGGGAAACGTACAAAGGGATGCCTTTTCGCTCCTCCCAATATGATTGGATGGATTCGCTTGCGTTCTCAGGTGTGTTCATGGCATCTCCCAGCACCGGCAGCTGGGATTTGTACGCCAAAACCGCCTCCTGCCACGACTGTAGGCCTGATTCTGACACCGAATGAACCTTTTCCTGCATCCCGGCCGACTTCGGAGCCAGTTCTTCCAGCTTATAAAAGATATAGGGGACGTCGATATCGTAGAGCAGTGGCCGCCCAAGCAGTTCAGCCGCCCTGCGGACGAGGACATGGTCTACGTGAGAACCAACCGACAGCTGACAGACCAGCACATCGTGCGGTTTGAGGCGGGGGGAGATTGCGTGTGCAATTTGGCGAGGCAGGTTCAGGTCCATGTGGTGAGGCGGCAGGGATATTTCGTAGTACGGCCATTCGCCGTTTTCATCCCGACGGTAGATGCAATCCAAAAAGTCAAAATGGACGGTTTTCGCACCGACAATCGACGCCGCAGCCTTATCCTCCTCGCGGCGTGCGGCGAATGTCTCCTGCGCCGTGGAAAATCCCCATTGGTGATGGAGCAACTGTGCAAACGGGGAATATTCGGTGTCCGAGGGCAGGCCTGCCATGAACGACCAAATTTCAACCAGTGTGCCTGATTTTGTTTGTTCGTAGATCAGCCCGCCTGCGGAAAGCACGGCATCGTCAAGGTGAGGGGAAAGATAGATCCATCGCATTGAACACATTTAACCACAATTGGGGAAATTTTGAAGATACAATTTATAATGTGTACGCAATTGATTTTGGTCACTATTTCATGTACACTTGGTTCGGAGGCAAACATGCAGGAGCGACGCAAACAGCCGCGCAAGGACTTGATGTCCTACTCACAGGTGTTCGATCTTCATGAGGGGTATCTGCTCGGTTATCTGGGAGATCTCAACCTGTTGGGCGCCATGGTGATCAGCGATCTGGAGATGAAGGCGGACAAAGACCTGACTGTCCAGATCCAACTGCCCGAACTGGAAGGCTTTTCAGAAGAGACCATCACCATCCCTGCGCGTATTGCATGGTGCCACCAGGATCTCAGCCCGGAGTACTTCAACGTCGGCATTGAGTTCAAGAAATTGACCGACGACCAGAAGAAGATCATACAAGCCGTGATCGAAAACTATGAGTTCCGCAGGCAAAGTCCGAATTACCCGCAGCATCCAAACGAACTGCGCAATAGATAAGAAGAACACTTATCGATAAAACACATCCTGTCATTTGGCCCATCAAACTGCAATGACGGGATTTTCTGTTTACCTCTCTGCCGTTTTATTCTATAATGGTGAAACCGGTTTTGGAGAGGACCATTAATGAGCGCATCATCACCCCCGTATTTTTTTGTCAGTTACAGCCGCGAAGACACCGTCAAACAGAGGCGGCTCGTGAAGGGATTGCGCGAACGCGGACTCAACATCTGGGTGGATATCGAAAACCTGACGCCCGGCACACCGACCTGGGAACGCGAAGTCGAAAAAGCCATCCGCGGGGCAATGGGGATCATTGTATTGCTTTCTCCCGAGTCGAACAATTCGGAATGGGTACGGCGTGAGATCAGTTTTGGAGAGCAACATCGCAAGCGTATTTTTCCCGCTTTGATCGAAGGGGAGGAGTTCCTATCCACGCCTTTGAGACTCTCAAACCACCAGCGCGTGGATTTACGCACGAATTTTAATGCCGGACTGGATGAATTGACCGGCGCGCTCAATGACTATATCGGCGTCAAACAGGAGATCGAAACACAAACTCACGCTGTGTTGAAAGAAACCAAGGCCTTCCAGCCTGCATTCGACATGAAAAAGTTCGGCATGCCCGCCTTGATTGCGGTCGTAGGGCTGGTGGTCATTGGCGGAGCAATTGCGGCCATCAACACCATCGGTAACCGTATACAGAATACTCCCGTTCCTCAGGTTGCGCCTCCTGATGTCGACCCGCTGGCAACCGAAGCAACAGACCAGCCGTTGGTCGATGAACCAACTGGCAGGATCATTTACACCTGTCAAATTCAGGGGGATGAGATCTGCATCATCAACCCGGACGGTTCAGGCTGGCGACGACTGACTGATAACCAGCTTGCCAACTTCAACGCCTCCCTCTCGCCCGACGGGGAATCAGCCGTTTATATCGTTAGCGACGGGACAAATTCGGAGATTTTCGAACTGGATGTCAGCAGCGGCAGTTCTCAGCGATTAACCACTCTCAATAAAAGCCTTGGCTCCCCCGAAATTTCCCCAGACGATCAACATATCATTTTCCATTACCGCTCCGGGAGCGACAACTTTCAGTTATGGATGATGAACAGGGATGGGAGTGATCCGCATGAACTCTACAGCGCGGCTGGCAGGGATGCACACGACGGAACCTGGTCCCCGGACGGGACACAGATCCTATTCGCTTTCGGTCGTGCGGAGAACAATCAGCTCTACGTCATGGACTTTGATGGGCGTGACCCACGCCTGCTCAACGACTCCATTGACACACGCGGGCGAAGCGACTGGGGCATAAACAACCTGATCGTGCTTGACATGGGCGGTCCCTGGGCACACGATGTGTATCTGATGAACGATGATGGAAGTAATCTCCATCAGATCTCCCCGGCAGGAACAAACTCTCAGGGAGCCAGCCTCTCCCCCGACGGCGAGTGGATCGCCTTTTCAGCTTACACAGACGTGGTGAATAAAGACTTGGGATCTTGTGAAATTTTTATCATGCGACTTG
>DATHRQ010000169.1:0-2559 GCA_035465095.1 Anaerolineales bacterium
CTGATGGTGATGACGGATGCCTACTTCCAACAGGTGTATGTGCGTATCAATAACATGAACCTCGCTGATTCCTCTGCGCGCATGCTGCGCCGTCTCATCCTTTCGAATGCCTATGCGGTCGATGTGGATAAGGTCGGGCGCATCCTTGTTCCGCAAAACCTGCGCAGTTTTCTCCAGGTGGAAAGCGGTGAACTGACCATAGCGGGACAGGGCGAATATTTTGAAGTGTGGACTCCTGAAAACTGGCAGGCCCAAATGGACAACCTGCAGGATACGGAAGCCAACGAACAGCGCTTCTCCACACTTGACCTTTCAAAGAATAGCGCGTTGTGACGACTTTAGTCGTTAGCGACTGAAGTCGCTGCTGCTATGAACGACTCGCCGCATCTACCTGTACTTTACAAAGAAATTATACACGCGTTGCAACCCATACAAGGCGGGCGATATGTCGATGGAACATTGGGCGCGGGCGGACATGCCCGCGGCATTTTGGAGGCGTGTGCGCCAGATGGACAACTGCTGGGTCTCGATGTAGACCCGCAGGCGGTGGCGATCGCTCGTAAGACCTTGGCTCCTTACGAAGGTCGCATTCATCTGGCGCAAGCCTCCTATACGACTCTAACCGCCCAACTGCAACAGCTCGGTTGGGATGAGGTCGACGGCATCGTGCTCGATCTCGGTGCATCGTCCATGCAATTCGATACACCCGAACGCGGCTTCTCGTTCATGCAGGATGCGCCGCTCGACATGCGCTTTAGCCCTCACGCAACGCAGACCGCCGCCGATATCGTTAACAGTTATCCCGAACGGGAACTGGCAGACCTGATCTACGAATTCGGCGAAGAACGGGACTCGCGCAAGATCGCGCGCTCCATCGTGGACAAAAGACCGCTTCACACCACCCGTGAACTGGCTGCCGCGATAGAGGCAGTTTCTCCCCGCCGAGGAAATCGCGTCCACCCTGCGACGAGAACCTTTCAGGCCCTGCGCATCGCGGTGAACGATGAACTGTCATCGATCAGGGAAGTGCTTCCGCAGGCCGTGGCAGCCCTGAGGCGTCGTCCTGAGCGTGTCGAAGGATCCGGTGGCAGACTCGCAGTGATCTCCTTCCATTCGCTGGAAGATCGGATCGTCAAGGAATTTTTTAGAGAGCAAGGCAAGGATCTGGTCAATCCGCCCTACGAACAGCTTTATGAAACAGAGCGTACGGCGGTCATAAAAGAGGTGAATCGAAAACCAATTACGCCCTCGGATGAAGAGAAAAAGGACAATCCGCGGGCGCGCAGCGCAAAACTCCGCGTTGCTGAAAAAATATAAAGGCATTCCCGGGAATGTCACCGGCCGATCAATCGCCCAAATAGAAAAGGTCGTCATGCAGGTACAGGCAAGAACAAACATCATCCATGCGTATAAACAAGCCCCCTGGCGTTTACAACGTCAGTATGTGGGCGCATTTTTGCTGGCAGTGATCGTTGTTGCGCTGGTCTCAGCGTTGTATCTGGATGTGACCGCACGCGCCGCGCTGGCCGGCCGTGAGATCCAGGAGCTGCGGGCCGAGATCGTCGCCATGCAGCGCACAAATGCCGACATGGAGACCGAACTTGCAGTTTTGACCTCGGCCAACACCATGCAACGCCGCGCCGTTGAACTTGGATACCGCCCCGTAAAACCCGGCGAACTCGATTACATCTTTGTGCCCGGATACGTTCCCCCCGAACCTGAGATCCTGCTGGCAGCTGTGGATGTAACCACACCCACGTATCATCTTCCGGAAGCGTATACAGAGTCTTTGATCGAATGGTTCGATACACGCATCAATATTGGAGGCGCGCCGTGAGAAAACAATACGCCGTCCGTTCGTTGGTGCTTGCGATCGGCCTTGTCCTTGTCGCTGTTGGGGTCATCGTGCAGATGATCCGTATTCAAACCAGCGAACAGGCCATGCAATTCCTGACCCGGGGAGATCTGTATGCAGGCGAGTTCCACATGTTTTATCCGGAACGCGGCGAGATCTATGACCGCCAGGGACACCTGTTGGCAGGCAATCGCACTGTCTATGAAGTGGGTGTCAGCCTGAACGAAATGAATGACGTGGATGCGATGTCGTATGTGCTGGGGACATACCTCGATATGACCTTCGAGGAAGTTCACGACAAACTCGTCAACTCCCCTGAAACTTGGACGTATATCGTCGTCAAGGATTATGTGGATGCGGAAACGGTTGCTTCCCTGCAGCAGATCCTCCAGCAGTTGGATGACGCCGAAGACAACCGCCTGGACGGCCTCGGTTTCAAACCACATTTCCAGCGCAGTTACCCGGAAGCAAACTTGGCATCGAACGTGCTTGGGTTTGTCACCCGCGATGGACGCGGCTACTTCGGCATCGAGGAGAAATACAACGATCTGCTGGCGGGCACTCCGGTACAGGTCTGGGTGCCGCGCGACCCGAACAAAGCCGTCGACATTCCCAGGGTTCCCAACGGCACGACCCTTGTACTTACCTTGAACCGCGATCTGCAGGCAAAAGTTGAAACCATACTCGACGAATCCCTGTTCGAG
>DATHRQ010000170.1:0-3724 GCA_035465095.1 Anaerolineales bacterium
AGAGCAGCAGGCTCCTGAAATCGAATTCGTTGAGCGCCTTTTTCTTTCTATAGTTTTTATAGGCGTCGGATGCCCGAATCGAGCGGACGAATTTCCCTGCGTGCGCCTTCAACTCCGGGTGAACGGCTTGCGCAGAGGCGGAGGTCTTTTTCGTTTTCGATTTTGGCGCGCGGACGGGTTTCATCGGCTTGCCGAGGGATTTCTCCACTTTCAAGGCGCGTCTTTTCCCCTTGGCGGTTAATTTGAATCCCTTCGTAGCGCTGCCGCGCAGATATCCCTTGCTCTTGCAGTCGCTCCAGCGCCGGCTGACCATGCCTGAATCGGGCCATTGCGGGTACTTCCGCAGGGAGAAGCGGTTTGGGAACAGCACAAAGCAGGCCGAGATGATGTCTTCAGAGGTGATCTCCGATCCCTGGTTGTGCAAATAATGGACGGAATACACGACCAGATCGTTCAGAGTGATCTTTGTGTATATGTCAGGGTCGAATCTGGGTGGGGTGGATTTTCTGGGCACGTTTCCTCTCTCGAATCTTACACCATTTTCAGGGATGGCAAAATTTCATTTTTCTTTCCGATTTGCGGCTGCTGAGTAGAATTCCTTCAGGAAATTTGATGGGGCTTTCGCCAGCAGGCGCGGCTCGGTAAACCCAACCCGCGGGGCGAGTGCCTGAAACGTTTCAAAGGTCAGTGGATGCGGCACCCACAGGTTGCCCGAGTCCACATTGTATTCGACGAGCAATAATACGCCGTTCGGTTGGAGGAATGCGCGTACGTGACGGAGTATCGTTTGCTTGTCCTTGAAGAAATGCAGGGAATTGGCCATCACGATTCCGTCGAGGGCAGGTAACGCTAAGGGGTTGGAAAAGTTGTCATTGAGCAGGATCAGGTTTCGGGTCGTATCGAAGCGGGCGCGGTGGTTGGATTCCAATTTATTAAGCGAGGCGCGATTCTTATCCACCGCATAAATCGCGGCATCCGGTCCGATGAGTTCGCGCAATGCCAATGTGAACGCGCCGTCTCCCGCACCCAGGTCCGCATAGAGTCCGCCCCCGGGTAGATTGGCAGGGCGCAGTAAATTGACGTGATCGGTATGATCCATATGCGAATGGTATCATAAGGCAAGCGATGCAAAAACTGTCGAAATATCCCAACCTGCCTGCCCTGGCGACCGAGCAGATGATCGAAGTGGACCGTCTGATGATCGAGGAATGGGGCATAACGCTCATCCAAATGATGGAAAATGCTGGCCGAAATCTGGCCGAGTTGTCGAAACGCCTGCTAAACGATTTGGATGGAAAGAAGATCGTCGTGTTGTGCGGCACGGGTAACAACGGCGGCGGGGGGATGGTCGCTGCGCGGCATCTGCATAATAGGGGTGCGGAGGTGGAGTCAGTTTTGAGCAGCGATGAGACACGGCTGAAAGACGTCCCTGCGCATCAGTGGAGGAGTCTGAAGCAGATGAAGCTCGCTGCTACGGATGCCGATTTGAGCAAGGCAGATCTGATCCTGGACGCCATGCTTGGATACGGCGCAAAGGGAGATCCGCGCGAACCGATCGCGAGTTGGATTAACCATGCTAATGAAAGCGGAGTCCGCATTCTTTCACTGGACGCGCCCTCCGGCCTAGACACCACAACCGGGGAACCCGCCTCTCCCTGCATACGCGCTCATGCCACGCTGACGCTTGCCCTGCCAAAAACGGGCCTGCTCACCCCCGCAGCGAAGCCCGTCGTCGGCGATCTGTATCTGGCGGATATCAGCGTCCCGCCGGAACTTTATGAATCGTTGGATATTAAGATCGAATCACCCTTCTTGTCGGATGCGATTGTCAAATTGAATTGAGAAGGCCTCTTCCCATAGTCACGGAAGTTGAAAAACCGTCACACTGTTATCAGCCTGATTGACGATGTAGATGCGACCTGCCTCGTCGAGCGCAATGCTGGTTGGACGGGCGAGCTGGCCTTCTTCGTCCCCTCCAGAACCCCAGGTCCATAGGAATTCGCCGTCATTGCTGAATACCTGTACCGCGCCGTTCAGGTAATCGGTGACGTAAATCTGTCCCTGTGCGTCAACCGCCAGCCCTTCGGGTGTCCCTGAGAGTCCGCTGCCGACCTTTTCCATGTTCCAGCGGGCGATGAACTGCCCCGTACTGTCAAACTTTTGCACCCGGCGGGCTTGATAATCGGACACAAAGATGTTTCCATCTTCGTCCACGACGATACCAGTTGCATGCTGGAACTCTCCATCTCCCCTGCCCGCGTCGCCGAACCTCATCAGGAAGTTGCCGTCGTTGTCGAATTTCTGAATAAAGGGATTTTCGTCGTCGGTCACATAAACATTGCCCTCGGTGTCAACGGAGATACCGATCGCGCGGACGAACTGGCCTTCGTCTGTGCCCTCGCTACCCCATGCGGTCAGGAAGTTGCCCTCTGAATCAAACTTTTGAATACGGAAGTTCCCGTTATCCACGACAAACACGTTGCCTTGTGAGTCGACGGCCATGCCGCCAAACCCCAAGGATGTGAACTCGCCATCCCCGCTGCCTTGCGCATCCCATGCAGCAAGTAGTCCTCCATCGCTGTCAAATACCAGCACGCGGCTGTTCCCCGCATCATTGACGTAAATCGTGCCTTCCTGATTAACTGCAACGCCATATGGGTCCTGCAGGGGGGAATCAGCAGGACTGATCTCGAACAGGAATTCAGGTTCGGGAGCTGGTTCAGGAGTTTCAGTTAGTGCAGGCGGTTCTGTAGTGGCAGTGGGAATAATCTGCTCCTGGGTTGGGGCTTCCGTTGCCGGGACTACAGTCGGCACCGGCGTGGATGCTCCACAGGCGCTCAAGAGTAGTGCAAGTAACATTGTTGCTGTAACTAGTGAAAAGTGTGCTTTGGTTTCCATCCTATTCTCCTTTAGATGTAGTGAATTGGTATGGAACTATAAGCATAAGTACCATTCGGGGATACCCTCCAAAGGACTATATTATGATGGTTATAAAGTATGGAAACACCCGACCGGGACTTTGCAAATGAACGTATAATCAATCCAGAGGTGCCCCATGATGAACAACCGTCAACTTGCAGATACATTCACACTGATCGCAAATTTATTGGAGATCAAAGGCGAGATAATTTATAAGACGCTTGCCTATCGTAAAGCATCCGAAAGCCTGATGGGGCTTGGACGTGAGGCGTCGGAATACTGGAAGGAAGGAAAGCTTACAGAGATTCCCGGCGTGGGCAAAGCCATCGCGGAAAAGATCGATGAACTGCTGAACACCGGCAAACTCGAATTCCTTGAGAAACTCAAAAAAGAAGTCCCTGAGGAGTTAGCCGAATGGCTTCCTGTCCCCGGGATGGGACCGAAAAAGATCGCGATGATCTGGAAGGAATTGGGCATTACGGCGCTCGCGGACCTCGAAACTGCTGCCAAGGAAGGGAAGCTTCGTGATCTCCCCGGCATGGGTGCCAAATCCGAAAGTGCGATCATGGAGGGCATTGCCTCCCTCGCCCGCAGGTCGGGACAAATCCCTTTGGGGCGGGCGTACCCGCTGGCGCAGGAGATCATCGCGTCTCTCAAGGAGGTGAAGGGCTTCGTCGCGGCAGAACCAGCTGGCAGCTTAAGAAGGATGCGTTCCACAGTCGGCGACCTGGATATTTTAGTGGCGGCGAAGGATTCGTCCGCAGTGATGGAGGCGTTCGTCAATCTTCCGAGAGTCTCGCGCGTG
>DATHRQ010000171.1:0-3200 GCA_035465095.1 Anaerolineales bacterium
GACGCCTATCTTGCCCCGGACGGCATGCTGTACTATTTCTTTGCGAATGTCGTACCAGATCAGGGCTTTGTCTCACGCGCACCTGTGCAGCTTGTCCGCTCGGCGCCCGATGGGGTGAGTGATCGAACCGTCCTCCGCCCGGAGACCTTTGCGCTCCTGAACGAAGCGCTTTGGGCGCCAGACGCGAGTTTTGTCCTGGCAGCCGTTGCCCAAAGCGATGACATCTATATGGGCGGACAGGTAAGTATGGTATACGTGGATGGCCGCCCGATCGTGGAATTGATTCCATTCGCACAGCGCTTAAAATGGGGCCCATGACACAACTCTTTGGCGGCATTGAAGGCGGCGGCACGAAATTCATCTGCGCGGTGGGGAGGTCGCCGGAGGACATCCGCCGCCAAACACGCATCCCGACGACCAAGCCCGAAGAGACTTTGGATAAGACCCTGCGATTCTTCAAAGATGCGGAGAGGGACCTGGGGAAACTCTCCGCTTTGGGCGTTGCCTGTTTCGGTCCGCTCAACCCCAAACCTGATTCAGCCTCCTATGGGTATATCCTCCCGACGACCAAGCCCGGCTGGTCGAACACCAACATCATCGGTACGCTCCATTCAGCTTTGAACATTCCCATCGGATTCGACACGGACGTCAACGGCGCGGCGCTCGGCGAATGGACATGGGGCGCCGCGCAGGGACTCGACACCTTCATCTATCTGACGGTCGGCACCGGAATCGGCGGCGGCCTGATGGCGAACGGAGAACTTGTGCACGGACTCTTGCACCCTGAAATGGGGCACATCTTACTGCCGCATGATAAGGGACAAGATCCGTTTGAAGGCGCGTGTCCATTCCATAAGGATTGTTTCGAGGGCCTGGCGTCCGGTCCTGCAATGGAACAGCGCTGGGGTCAAAAAGCGGAAACGCTGCCACCCGATCATCCTGCCTGGGCGTTGGAAGCGCATTACATTGCATTGGCTTTGGTAAATTACATCACGACCCTTTCCCCGCAGCGCATCATCCTTGGCGGCGGCGTGGTTGGACGGGAAGATTTGCTCCCATTGGTTAGGAAGAACGTACAGGAAATTTTGAATGAATACGTTCAATCACCTGCAATTATGAAGAATATTGATCAATATATCGTCCCACCTGGGCTTGGAAGTCGCTCTGGTATGTTGGGGGCGATTGCATTGGCGAAAAGTAAGATGTGATATGGTATCGAAATGATCCTTTTTAGGTGTGAAGGAATCTTGAATTCAAATCATACCAATGACGATAACCATGCATGTTCGGGGTTTATCTTTTTGATGTCACCAAAAAGATGCAACCTTTGACTTTGGTTTAGGTTGGGTAAAACTTGTTGAAAATCCTGTTCATCAACGGTACGTAACCGCAAGGCTTTTAGTAATAATGAAATTTCTGGCAGATGGTAGGGAATACCACTTGACGAAATTCCTCCGATTCTTTCTGTCGGGTGTTGTATATCTTCGGAAAATCAAAATATCCATGTTTGATCTTGAATTTCATGGAAAATGAACTCAAATCGCCAAGGTGAATTGCGTGATTCACGTGCCCAAACACCAGGGTATTCCATGGCGAGTTTATGCCCTGTTTCCCATTCACAAAGTACGATGTTACCGTTTTTATCTCGTTTGGTAGCCCAGAAATCCCACTTGTTGAGGTAATTTTGTGCCAATAACTGGTCGTCTCGAGAAATTGCTATATCGACATCGAAATGATTTCGTGTTTGTTTTCCTAAAAACAGATCAATTGACCAACCACCTGTAATCCACCAGGAAAAAGGTGCCGATTCAAGTAACGAAAGAATGTCACGAGGATGATAGGGTACACAGGTTGATGTGTCTGGATGTTGAGCCCTCATATTTGATTTGTAAAAATATTACTAGTTGTCTTGCTTAGACGACATTCCGAGCAACATATTTGCACCTTTACGATTAATCTAATACAAAATTATCGATCAGCCTGGTCTTCCCGATAAAGACCGCCATGGAAAGCAGGGCTTTGCCTTTGATAACATCCAATTCTTCGAGCGTGTCATAGTCCGCGCAGGAGACGTATTGCACATCTGCCAGCGCCTCGCTCGCCAGCACTTCTTTCATCTTCTCCCTGATCTTTTCCGCATCCCGCTCGCCGCTATCATATAACTCCTTAGCCGCACTCAACGAACGGTAAAGCACGGTCGCGGCCTTACGTTGCTCAGGGTCGAGGTATACGTTGCGGCTCGACATCACCAGCCCGTCCGATTCGCGCACGATCGGGCAGACCACGATCTCGATGGGGAAGTTCACATCCCGCGTCATTTGACGGATGACGGCCGCCTGCTGCGCATCCTTTTGCCCGAAATACGCCTTATGCGGCTGGACGCCATTGAACAACTTGGCAACGACTGTTGTCACGCCCTTGAAATGACCTGGCCTCATCGCACCTTCCAGCGGACTTGTGATCGCTTCGACCTCCACCCAGGTCTGATACCCCGGCGGATACATGATCTCAGGCGTGGGCATCCAGACCAGATCGGTGAGCGGCTCGATCAGCTTCAAATCGCGCTCGATATCGCGCGGATATTTGGAGAGGTCCTCCTTCGGGCCGAATTGGGTCGGGTTGACGAAGATGGAGACGACGACCTGATCGCATTCCTCTCTGGCGCGGCGGATGAGGGATAAATGCCCCTCGTGCAGGAACCCCATGGTCGGCACCAGACCAACCGTCCCTGCGAGGGAGAGGCGGGCAGAACGGAGTTCATCCAACGTTGACACTTTTCGCATAGTCCACTTCCTGGTCGTTGACAGATGTAGAAAATATGTGCTAAACTTAAGCTCCAAACAATTCAAAAAAGGAGAAAAGATGGCTTATTCACACACAAATTCCAAAGGCAATACCTACTACCTGCACTCCAATGGCAGAATGTTCTACTTCTCGAAAGAGATCAAGGACAACGCACTCGACGCAGTTCCTGAAGGCTACCACGTGGCCGAGATGAAGACCGGCATGCTCGTTCTCAAAAAGAACCAGCCTGCTGAAGACAAGCCTGCCGAGGGACAATCATAATCGAAATATAACGTTGTTCGTAGTCCAATTGCTGCTCTCGGCAGTTGGAGTAAAAAGCAAGACAAACAAATATTGCGCTTTTAGATAAGAAAGGAGATTTGATATGACACATACACTAGCATCTAAAAGAACCT
>DATHRQ010000172.1:0-11556 GCA_035465095.1 Anaerolineales bacterium
AGTTTGACTCTGCGCCCTGGCTTGCCGATCCCGCTGCGTCTGTTCAGCAAACGGTGGAGCAGAATGAATTATCAGAAGAGATCGGAGCGATCATGAACAAGTTACCCGAATCGTATCGCAACGTTCTTATCCTTGTGGACATTCATCAATTTGATTACCAGGAGGCGGCTGAGGCCCTGCGCATCCCGATCGGTACCGTGAAAAGCAGACTGGCCCGCGCGCGCACACAAATGAAGAACCTGCTGCAGGAGACTTCGATTATCCCATCCTCCTCCGTCATATCTTTCCCTGAAAATTCTTTGAGGCATACACAACCGTGTGGACAGACTGTATGATATTTCCAAGTGATTTGGCCGCCATATGTGTAATATGGTTGGAAGTCGCTTTTCAGGAAAAATGAAAATAACAGAAACATTTATGGTCAGATAAATAAGTAATTAATAGCTGTGAAGCCACAAAACAAAAAGACCCTTTGCAGGGTCTCTAGCTCCTCGAACTGGACTCGAACCAGTAACCTAGCGATATATTTCGGGGCAGTCTACCCTGTAAAATTACGTCTATAGTGTCCATTTAGTCTAAGAATAGGCAAAGAAAATGTCTATCTATTCCATGTAGTCTATAAATTCTATTCCGTTTGCACCAGAATTGCACCCAAAACAGGAAAGGCGACCCGCTAATTTATATCAAACTTGAAAATCAGTCTATTCCCCCTTCGTTCAACGCCTCAGATCACCTAGCAGACAATCCTCTGACTACTACAACCGAATGATTCCGCGTTCTAAGGCGGTGGTAATCGCAGCAGTTCGATCAGAGAGGCACAACTTTCGACAGATTTGAATGAGATGTGATTTGACCGTTGCTGTGCTGATGTGTAGTTTCTCTGCTACATCCTGATTGCTCGCTCTGCGCACCATCAGGATCAAGAAATCAACCTCGCGTGTGCTTAGCGCCGGAGAGTTTGGTGAACAGCTCTTCCACATGTGGGTCCAGTGAGGAAGCGAAATGATAGGGAGTCAGCGAGGCGCTTAGCGGATGATTAGGAAACTTTTGCCAGTCGAAAGCATCCGAATCCTGCCAGACCAGAACATGACAAACATACATTGGAGAATAAAAGGAGAAACCAAAAAGCACCAAGACACCAAGGAGGGAAAGTAAACCAAGTGTCAGATATTTAAATCTACTTGCTGCCTCTGCCAGCGTGCCCAGGCTAAAAGCCCCAAAAATGTCAGAATGATGGTGAAAAACACTGGCAACGAATAACCCATGATGGGTTGAAACCATGGATTACCCGTGTCAACTTGTGCGATGATGATGGGATCGAGCAGCGCCATTGGCAAGCCTGTTGTAATGCTGCCAAGCAGAATGATACCAAGCCATGTGAGCCGAATTTTCAATGTGGGTAATTCAAGCAACCCAAAGGCCAGGCAAGCCAGATACCCAAGCGCAAGCGGAATTTCAACGAAGGATTTTGCGATACCCAAGTTGACTGCAATATCGTATTCATCGCCACCTGTCCGCGTGGGTACACGGAGGTAGTAAAGAACTGCCACGAGAGCTATTGAGAGTGTATAAGCAAGCCATGCCTGTTTGGATGTAACTCGTACACTTCGTCGCGACATGACCAATCCAAGTATGGCGCTGAGCAACCCCAGCAAGGGACCAGCCGCAGCAGCAACCGCTTCATCCATGTTCCCACTTGGGAGGGAACTTGCCTTTATCCAGTTTGTGGCACCGTCGGGGTATCTTTTCATTGTCCATTCGTCAGGATTCGATGGTATTGCATCCGACATCTGCACCACTTTGGTGAATGCCCAAACAGGTTCGTGTCCCATTACTTGATAGACCAAATGATGTCCCGTTTCGTGGGCTGCCTGTGCAAGGATATTGACCAGCATGGCAAGAATAAGCAATGGAAAAAAGCGTAATGTAGAAAATGTCAATTCAGTTTTCATTAGTTTTTCCACTCCTACGGCTGAGATTTGCCAGAGATTTGCACCAACAATGATCGCAGGTGACTTTCCACATCGGTCAGCAATGCGATCTCTTGCAGGCTCATTCGCTCTTGCATTTTTTTGATGATTTCGTGCCCAAGGAAATAACCCGTTTGTTTTTGCCCGCCCAGGTCAAACCATGAACCGAAGAACGGACGCATATCTTCACCTTGATCGCCTCGCCGCAAAAATTCTGCTGCCAACCAGCCAATATTTTTTTCGCACCAGTCCCTCCACCCCATTTTAGAATCAGCCTGCATGTGCCAGGATGGTTTTCCAAGAATAACGCTCTCGCAGCGTTGGGCAAAACCTTCCGTGTATAACTGCCACCAATGATCATCTTCGTTTGCAATGTTGGCTTGTTTGCGCCATTCGAAATGGACAAGATGACCAAGTTCATGGGCGGCTAATCCAGTTAATGTGTCACGCCCCTGCCAGCCTTCCTCGGCAATATTTTCCAATCCAAACAGAATGGCGGGGTTGCCATCATATTCATTTGCCCAACCTGCGCCGCAACCAAGCCCCACATAGATGACGCAAACAAGGTCATTGTTGAAGTTAACAGCCTTTTGGGTGCGGTCATAAACATCATTACATACGCTCAATAAATTATCGTGAGCTATTTGCATCGCAGATAATCTCTCAGGCAAAGCTGGAAAAATTCGCTCAGATGCAGCCACGTGCCAATCTTCATCCAGGCTGGCGTAATCATCTAATTGTTTTTGCAAAAGCTCTGGATAGTGGTTCATATAGCTTTCAAGCCAGCCTTTTATTTGCTCATCCAAAGAACTGTACTCTACTTCTTTCCACACTCTCAAAAAAGATGGGAAAGTATCGATGAGTTCACAATTTGACATCAGTTTATACAATCCTTCTGTCTGAACAACAGTGCAAAAGTTGACACGTTTAACAACACGCAGATTATTTGGATTTGGTCCGTTTAGAGAGCAAGACAATTAATAAACCAAATACAAATTCGATCGCGGGCAGAGCGTAAATCACCCACGCAGGCGGGTTGTCCCAACTTCCTTCGAACAACAACCAGACCGAGTTATAGGCAAAATGGACAGGAATGATGATCAGGTAGATCATCCCCGTTGAGTAGCGGACGCTTCCCCACAGCCAGCCAGTGAAAACCCTTGAGATCATTCCACGCACTCCCTGTTGGGCATGGAATAATCCGAACAAGATCGAAGAGACGATCAATGCTGTCTTCGCGGAAAAGCGCTTTTCAAAGAATGAATACAACGCACCACGGTAGTAAAGTTCTTCGGCAAAAACAACGATGAGATAGGTCACCAGCCCCCAAAACGTGCCTGAAGAAAAAAATTTTAGCATTGAGATGCGAATGATAAAAATGTAGAAAAGCATGTAGAACGTAAAGATCGCTAAAGATAAAACTACATGTTTCTGCATTTGCTCTTTGATCACCTTCAATCCTAAGTCTTCCGACGAATACTTGAAGAAACGTATCAAGACGATCACACCGATCAAAAAGAAAAGATTGATGATCAGGTTCCCGTAATCTGTCCCGTTCAAGCCAAGCAGGAACATAACTCCCATACCCAAAGCCATACCAAGTATGGGAATGAGAAGTATCAGAAGTATTCCAAGCCATAACGGACGCTTTTCAGTGCTCATCTTAACCTCCGAAAAAGCTCTTCAAGGCGGGGAACATTGGGATTAGAGTCGCCAGTGCTGCGATCCAGGCAATGATGGCGAGCGTTCGCGCTTTGAGATGAAAGCCTAAACCGCCAAGCAAAAGAGCTACAAGGGTTACAACAGGGGATATGAAGATCGTAAGAACGTACAGCAATCCAAAAAAACATCCATCTGAATCGCCTTCATGCATACGCCCCTGCTCAGATAGGGAATTGGTGATCGGGATCAAATAAGCCTGCCAAAGGCCAAGCACTGCGCTCATCACAAGTGAGATGCCGCCAAGAGCCCGACCGATCCACAATTTTTTCTTCTGTGTTTTTTCAAGTTCTTTATTTTCCATATCACACCATAAACAACAACAGGATCGGTGAGAGCGAGATTGCGCCGACCAGCAAGGCAATGCAAACCACCAATGCAACCACGAGTACCATCCATGATTTCTCTTTGATCAAATAAATATTCCCGCCAAGAAATTCCAACCCACCCAAAGAGCAGAATGAAATAGCTGCCCACAATAAAGCAGGGACATCCTTCGCACCAGGTTCATTGTCCACACGCCAGAAGAACAGGTAAAAGACAATGGAAAGAAGCATCGAACTCCACCCGCTCAAGAGAATCGCCCCACTGACAACTCTTTTTACATTCATTATGATAGCCGAATGATGCCGCGCTCAATGGCGGTAGTCACCGCGGCTGTGCGATCAGAGACACCCAGTTTCTGATAGATCTGCATCAAATGGGATTTGACTGTCGCTGTGCTGACGTGCAGTTTTTCTGCCACATCTTGATTACTTGCCCCGCGCGCCACCAGCATCAGAACGTCGATCTCGCGTGCACTTAATGCCTGCTCGCCATGATCGCGCACCTTTCCCATGAGACGGGCTGCTACAACAGGAGCAAGCACGGTCTCCCCTTTGGCAGTTCCCCGCACAGCACGGAAGAGTTCCTCACGCGGCGCATCTTTGAGTAGGTAGCCTGTTGCACCTGCTTCCACTGCACGGACAATGTCTGCATCGGTGTCGTAAGTGGTTAACACAAGGATGTTGGTGTCCGGATATTTTTCCTTGATCTTGCCGATCGCTTCCACACCGTCCATTTCGGGCATACGCAGGTCCATCAAGACCACATCGGGTTTGAGTTTGCCGATCTGCTCAAAAGCTTCACGTCCGTTCTCGGCTTCAGCAATCACTTCAAACTCAGGTTGCGTTTCCAACATACCGCGAATGCCTGCACGCACAACGGGATGATCATCTGCCATAAGAATTTTTATTTTTTCCATGTTCGCTCCTTATGTAATCGGTAAAGAAACTGCAATCGTCGTTCCTTTTCCCGTTTTACTTTCCACGGTCAATTCACCGCCGAGCTGTTCAACCTGCTCACGGATGGACTTCAATCCAAAACCACCATCCATGTTATTCGTAAACTGCGCTTCAGATTCAAACCCCTGGCCATTATCCTGTACATCCAATACCACAAGTGTATCCATATAAGTCAGTGTGACGGTCACTTTCGTCGCCCCTGCATGTTTTTTGATGTTGTTTAATGTTTCACGGGCTGTGCGCAATAGAGCCGTCGCAACATCGGGATGTAATTGGCGGGCATCACCTGAAGATGAAAATGACACTGGCAGTTTATTCTCTGTTGACCAACGCTCAGTTAATTTGGCAATTGATTCTACAAACGGCACCACTTGTTGCAAATCAGGGCGCAAAGCCCATGTCATCTGGCGAGCGGCAGTTAAGTTGTCGCGGGCGGTCTGCCGCGCTTTGTTGAGCAGCGGCTGTAAATCATCTCGAAGGTCTTGCGGGTGATTCTCCATTTTGGCTTCAGCTATCTCGAGATGGGTCACAATGCTGATGAAGCCTTGTGTTAGTGAGTCGTGAATCTCCGCTGCAAGCCGTTGACGTTCTTCGTTCACGCCCGTCAGGTGTGCCTGTTCAAGTAGTTTCAAATTCTCAAGCGAGAGCGCCACCTGCTCGGCAATGGTTAAGTAATTTTGTATATCGTTGCGAGAGAAGCCATCTTTGCTGCGTGAACCGATGATCAGCGTCTCGTTCACTTGTGAGAGCGGCAACACCAACAGCGAGTGGATGTTGGTGTCACTAAAGGGAAGATTGCTACCTTTTAAGACTGAGGCAGCTTCGGGCGGAGCCCCCTGCGGGAATGATATCTGAAGCGATGGAATGGGTGCGGGAATCGTTTGATTGCTGGATGATGTCCATGCGGAGGCTGAGTCCACATCCCCATCCTTATCCACAAAAGCGATCAGGACTACCGATGGGCTTGCGAGTTGTTCCCTGATGGCTCGCGCTATCCCAAGCCGATCCGCTCCGCGAATGGCCTGACTGGTGCGATAGACCGCCTCACGATTCTTGAGGATAATCTCGCCGCGATAAGCACCAAACCATGCAACGGGAATGGCCATCAAGTTACTTAAGAATTCGTGCAATTCGAGTGATGGTGAGAACACGGCATCCAATGTCCAGGATAAAACCGCAAGTATCACCCCCAGTATCCAGCCGTGTGCGCGTGGTGCTACGCGGACTTTAATCGCCATCCATAAGGATGCGATAAAAACAAGTCCGCCAAAAACCCAAGGACCAACCCAGTTACCCAGGGTATCGGAAATTTGAATGATCTCTTCCTGACTTGGCGTGTATCCTGCTGCAGAACTTCGGGCAACATAGATCGAAATGAAGAAGAACATGACGATCTGTATCGTGCCCAAGACAGCGAAGGTGGCTCCGAATATCCACCTCCACTGTATGTCTTTCAGGCTATTCTTGATTTGAGAGAGGGTCTTTTGTGTTTCCATGTGACAAGTATACAGGAACTATCGAATGGATCCTATGACCTGGTAAATTGCGTTTACGACAACAGATGGCTGCTCGATCTGGATGAAATGACCGCTTTCTTCAACGGTGATCAGTTTACCCTGTGAAGAGAGTTCAGCCAGTTCCTGGTGCAGTGTGTGCGTAAGTTGTTTATGTTCATCCAGGACTGAAGACTCAATATCATTACCTGTCCATTCGAACTGGCCTGCCTCGAGGGCAATCAAGGGCATGTCACCAAGGCTGCCGAGACTTGCTTCACGTACCTGTTCGATACGGGTGTCCAAAAGCTCATACTCTTCTTGCAACGTTGTAAAGAAACGCCCATCCATCGCCAACACTGCGCAATAAGCGGTTTGAGCGTCGGCTGGAAGTTTTTCGTTCTCGGGACATTGGGATGGAGACAACGCCATGAGACCAATTTCATTGATGGCTTGAAATGTTTTTACCTGTTGATTGAACTGCGAAAAAAATGCATCCTCCGCCTGCCGAAATTCTTTCGATGAACGAATGCGCACTTCTTCATGTGCCGAGTCCACCAGCACCATGCCAACTACTTGCCCGGGATATTGCTGTTGAAATAACCTCACATATAATCCGCCGAGGGAGTGTCCGACCATTATATAGGGACCTTCCATGCCGCCATTATTCAACAAAGTATGCAAGGCAGATGTAATCTCGGCTGCGCTTTGAGGCTGTGGACTGCGTTCACTCCAACCGTAACCAGCTCGATCATAGACACAGACCTGGTTCGTCTTCGCGACCTCAGGCTGGATCAATGCCCAATCTGTGGAGAAGCTGCCCGCTCCCGCTTCCAATATGACCGTTGGACTGCCTTCGCCCATACAATGGATATGCATTTGATAACCGCCAACATCTACGAGTTGACCTGGGGCAGGGAATTCGGCTTGCAGTTCCACTTTGGCTTTTTGTCCGGCACGATAGGTGAGCCCGCCGATTACGAGAAGAACGACCAGAACCATACCAATATAGAACAGACAACCGCGTTTATTTTTGGATGATGCTTTTTGTGTTTTCATCAGAGTCTTTTCAAAGCTATTCAAAGTCTTTCTGCCATATTGCCGAACGATATAGACCACAGCCAGGAAATACAATCCAAACAAAATCAGGGCAGCGGAGTCAGATTTGAGGGCAGGCAGTACCCAATTCGACCAGTTGAACATGGTGTGTCCGAGCAAGGCGGCAAAGATGCTTCCTTTGGTATTGGCATAGAACCATGCCAAAATGATGCCCGCCAGAACGGTTGTGAGCAACAATCCCCACATGGGACGATTGTAATAGTCTTCTGCGCGGGGCACGAAGAATAAGGGCAGGTGCCACAAGCCCCACATCAAGCCGGCGATGATCGCGGCAGTCAGCGCATCATATTTGTTTCGCAGGTTTTCAAAAGCGTAACCGCGCCAACCGAATTCCTCCTGCAAGGGGCCGCCGAGAAAGAAGATAAAGACCAGCGCAATTGGCAGAGCAAAGGGTTGCGCCAAGGCTTCAAATTCCGGTAATGGATTGCCAAAGAGGGCAGATATGGCAAGTGAGCCACCGATCAAAACGGGGAAGGTCAATAAAATGATCCACCACCATTTTCCCAACCGCGCCATGAAGCCGCGTTTCAGAAGTGCTTTTACGCCTGCGCCTTTTTGATAGATAAAAGTGGTCATGATTGCACCGATCAAGGGCCCCCATGCGCCAAGATTGAGGGCAAGGATGTTTTTTACGCCTTCAGGGGCATTCCACATATTTTGTGCGATGAGTGCTTCGGGGATCCAGAACAGCCAGGAAAACCCATAAGCGAACAGTACAAAAACCAGGACGTTAGCATTCTTTTTCATTTCTTACTCCTTATGTGTCGAAGATACGCCCATATGATAGAACCTTTGCGATGTTTTGTAATCGACTATTCAGTTAAAACTAAGACATATCAAGTTGATTAATAAATAACCAAATGGTTGTATTGAAATTAACCATCTGGTTACCACTTCAATTACATTCTGAAACCCAGCAGGTTCCAGTAATTCGTCCACCAGATCACAGCCAGCACTGCCAAGGTGACCAAAGTGTAATGCACGCGAGTACTCACCTTCCACCAGCGATTGCCCCAGGCCAACCCAGCAAAAACTGGTAGAGGCAGTGCTAGTAAAACGGGCAGGTAAATGCTATTCAGTGCACTGATCATTTCATCGCTAATGCCCCACACGAAGTTAGGCATCCCCGCTACTGCGTCAATTGCATATAAAACACCGATGGCACGGAAGACGAACGGCGCCAGCATCCCGCCAGACACAGCAGCCCAAACGCGCGCCACCACAGCCACCAACGGATTATTCTCTGATGAAACTGACTGCTTTCGCAGCTTGCGAATCAACGCGCCCAGCGGCCAAATGATAAAGGTGGAAAGAGTCATCGAGATCAACAATATAACCGCCAGCTCAACCAAAACAACATGAAAACTCTGGCTTTCGTACCAAGGCAATTTGGCAAATGTGCTGTGATAGCCTTGTCCTGAGATCATTTGGACGATACTGCCATCTTCATCTTGGACAAAGGACAACTGCCCTTTACCATCCACTCGTTCAAAAGACAACGGTTCGACCTCGACCCATAAACTGGTTCCCTCGAACCCGCCCATGACACTACTCTGGTCACCACCCATCCCCGTCGCAGCGATGGACAGATAGCCTTCATCCGTTGCAGTCACCTCAACCAGCTGCGAGAAGAAGAACATGGATTTTCCAAAAGTGGTCACATCCGCTTGCAAGGGGCGGTATGTACCTGCGAACATGGATGCCCGTTCCTGATAGCCATCCATTGGCGCGGGTGCGCTGTTCTCTGTAGGGAAGTAGCGATCAATGATTGCGTTGACGATATTCAGGCGAAGGTTGCTGTCACCTGAATTGTAGCTGATGAAGAAGCCCATATCCTGCTCTGGGAACAAGACCATGCGACTGCGCGTGCCCACACCGTCACCATCGCGAAGCAGGACGCGTTGTCCGTTTTCGAAGTGTTCGAATAAGCCATAAGTGATGCCTGCCATCTTAGGATCGGGCGCGAACTGTTGGGTGAACATCATCTCGACAGTTTTCTCATTTAGAATCTGTGCGTCATCGTATGTTCCGTTATTTAGCAGTGCCAGCATGAAATTATTCATGTCTGACGCGGTGGTGCGAAGTCCGCCTGCGGGGGCATAACGGATGTAGAAGAACGGCACAGGTTCTTGATGTCCATCCTGATATTCATAGCCAACTGCCAGCCGCGCCATCATTTCATCAGATAAATTCTGGTCAAACGTGCTACTTGTCATCCCGAGCGGAATAAGAATATTCTCTGCCATATATTGCTCAAATGACATACCACTGATCTCCTGTGTCAAATAACCAGACAAATTGGCGGCAAAATCTCCGTAGGTCATGTATTGCCCAGGCGAGTAGATCTGAGTCGGCGTATAGGCTTGGATCAACTGTCCAAGTGGAAGCAGGTCATCTTGAGTCTGAGCCGCAACGCCAATCATCCGCGCTTCGAAGCCATCGGTGTGAGTCAGCAAGTTGGCAAAAGTCAGTGATTCGTCAAATCTTGTTTGCAATTCAAACTCGGTGAAGTATGGTCGGATATCTTCGTTGAGATTGATTACATTCCGTTCGTTAAGTTGCAAAATGCCGACGGCTGTGAAGGCTTTTCCCAGCGAGGCAGTGGTCAGCAGGGTTTGATCTGGGGCGAATGGAATTTGTTTTTCAACATTGGCATACCCATAGCCTTTGGAGAAAAAGATATCCCCATCTTTGACGAATGTGATTACCACGCCAGGGATGTGGTGTTCGTTCATCTGTTCTGCGAGATAGGTATCCAGGAAAGTTTCCAACTCTGCTGGGTCAGCGGAATCATATCCCTGAGCGACAGCAGGTTGAACAATAGTAAATACCATTGCAATTGCGAGAAAGCTAAATAGAATTATTTTTTCAAATGGTGTGTTCATGTCAACTCCTAATCGTGTACTTACCACCTAGGATAACAACTGGAGTTAATTTTGTAGTCGGCTGTTGGGTTAAAACCAAAATCTTTACTGATGATTTTTTATTTACCATTCGGTTGGTTGAAATATCAACCTAAAGGTTAGAAATAATGGGTGCGTCATTGACGTTGGGTAATTCCCAAATATGCGGATTGGATGTGTTTGCCCTCTGACTACCGCTACACAAGGCAAGTCCTGTGTTCATTCTCAAAGCGGATTTCTATTTGTGACCGACTAGGTACTTGCCCGCACCATGCTACTGGCACAGGTGAACCCTAACCCACTAGTTCCTGGTTCGATGCGTCCATAGTGTATGACCGTGTCTATTACGTCTATCCTATCTACAACTTTTGATTGCTTTGATCTATATTGTCTATTGTTTCTATACTTTCTATCTGGTTTGCACCAACCCTTTTTACGGACAATAAAAAGAGACCCTAGATATGGGGGTCTGGATCTCTTTTAAGGGATAAATCCCTGTATTTGCTCCTCGACCTGGACTCGAACCAGGAACCTAGCGATATATATCGGCGCAGTCTACCCCACAAATTAACGTCTATAGTGTCCATTTCGTTTAAGAATAGTAAGGAAAATGTCTATCTAGTCCAGGCAGTTTATAAATTCTATTCCGTTTGCACCAGAATTGCACCCAAAACAGGAAAGGCGACTCAACGGACTGCATAACCTGCCTGCGTTTTAGCTTCAAGTGCTGCTTTGATTATAACCACGGCTCGCTTTTTGCGCGCCGTCCTCCGATGCTCATGGTTTATGCTGGGTTGGGCGGCTTTACGCACCTGTTTGCCTTATCCCATATGCATGCATCCACTCCTACTTTACAGAGCAGAAATAGCAAAAACTGTTCCTTAATTCACCCTTCATTACTGTGTATTACCCAGCCTGCGATTCCACCAAACAGCAACATGGAAGACGACACCTCAACGAAATGTGAGCGTGCCACCATGACAGGCATATATGGATTGGGGAATAATCCAAGGGGCAAGCCAAACAGCACAAAAAATGTAAGGGACACTGCCAGTGAGCCTTCCCACCG
>DATHRQ010000173.1:0-9872 GCA_035465095.1 Anaerolineales bacterium
GAACTTGAACCTAATGGAAATCCCTCGACACTGGAGACTCAAAAAACAACGTTATGGGCTGGTCGGTGAGGTCTGCCCGCATTGCGATTACAAGATCTTCCCCCCGCGCGACGTCTGCCCGAACTGCGGCGACGAAGCCAAGGATCTCTACAGCTTTAGCGGCAAAGGTGAAGTGTATTCCTACACCACCGTCTATGAAGCGCCTGCCGGCTACGATACCAACGCCCCCTACACCGTGGCTCTGGTCAAGCTGGACGAAGGCCCCATGGTCACCGCCCAATTGACCGACGTGGACAACTCGGCTGTGGAGATCGGCATGCCTGTTGAAATGGTAACCCGCAAGATGCGCAACGACGGCGACGAGCGAGGACTGATCGTGTATGGATATAAGTTTAGACCCGCTGTAGTTGCATAATTTCCCTATCTTTCATTAATATCCTGCCAGATTTTGGCGGGATATTTTTTATTACAACAAGGTATGGTTGTATAATTCTGGTATGCCATCCATTCCACGCATTACAAGATCAGACGTTGTCAACTGGACTGACAATGTCTACTTCCAGCGGGGAGAAAATTATCATGCTGCGGGAGCCATCTATGAACAACGGCGACAGGGAATGATGCTAAAATCGAAATGTTCCGGGTCACAGGCGCCATTCTATCGTCAGGAGGTGCTGTTCGACAGCAAGGGGATCAAATCCGCTGAGTGTTCCTGCCCTATCGGTGATGGGGGATATTGCAAACATGCAGTCGCGTTACTGCTAACCTGGGTGAACGAACCCGAATCATTCCGGGAAGTCGAAGCGATGGATGCCATCCTTGAAAAACGTTCAAAACCGGAATTGATCGTTATTATCAAAGAAATGCTTGAGCAGGAACCGGACTTGGAATCCCTGCTTGAATTGCCAGTCATTGGAGAAAACAGCAAGCCAATAAACATCAAAACAATACGGCAACAGGTACAACGGGCGTTTCGTGACGTGGATTACGAATGGGGATACACGGAAGAGATCAAACGGGATCTGAATCCGCTCCTGAAACTCGCGGCAGGCTACTTGTCACGTGGCGACACAGAAAATTCTGCTTTGATCTATATGACGGTCATTGAAGCCATCCTCGATAACGAAAACGCAGCCATGGGAGACGAAGAGGGCAGGTTGCTTGGAGTAACGTATGATTGCGCCGAGTCTCTCGGGAAATGTTTGCCGTCGATCAACGACAGGAAAAAACGTCTTGAGATTCTGCAAGTCCTTTTTAGTGCATATCAATGGGATAACATCACATTGGGCGGCACGGGCACAGCGGATTGTGTGCCGGAGATTCTTACAGAGAAGACCACACCTGATGAACGGATCGAAATAGCTAAGTGGGTACGTGAAATCATGCCGAAAGGCGACAGTTGGAGCGACGGCTATCATCGCGAAGTTCTCGGGAGGCTGCTGCTTGACCTCGAAGCCGATATACTCGACGATGAAGCTTACCTGAAAATCTGCCGCGAGACAGGGCGTTTGAACGACCTGATCGAGCGCCTGCTTCAACTCAACAGAATGGATGAAGCCGAATCTGCCGCAAGCGCTGCGGAGGACTATTCATTATTTCTTGCCTTGAACGTTTTCGAAAATCACAAACAGACCGAACTTGCCGAGAAACTTGTCACAGAAAGGTTGAGCGCAATCGGAAACAAAGAACCGGATGGCAGGTTAATTGAGTGGCTTGCCGCTCGTCTCAAAGAACGCGGCGATTTGGCTGGTTCACTCACGTTGGAAGAACGACTATTCTGGATACGTCCCTGCATCGAGAAATACAAAACGCTTCGTACACTGGCAAAACAGCTGAATAGCTGGGATGATTTGCGCGCCCAGATCATAAGTTAAATTGAAAATGACAAGAGATTCGATTTCCTCATCACTCTCTACCTGGAAGAAAAGAAAGTAGGTAACGCGCTTGCAACGCTCAAAAAACTGCCTGAACGCTGGGGGAACCATTCCTTTCACATTGAAGTGGCGAAAGCGGCAAAGAAACAATACCCACAGGAAGCAATTCGAATATTTTCAAAAGAAGCAGAACGATTTATCGATTACCGCGGAAGAGACAACTACGCTCAAGCCGCGTTATATTTGCGCGAAGTACGCGATGTCTACCGTGAATTGAAGGGTAATGAAAATTGGAAAAAATTGATTGCAGACATCCGCGAACGGTACAAAAAACTCCCTGCCTTGCAGGATGAACTAAACAAACTTAAATTATGAATTCCTCCCCCGCTTCCATCCTCAAGGAGACCTTTGGCTACGACACTTTTCGCCCGCTTCAAAGCGAAGTGATCGAAAACGTTTTGGCGCGCCGCGATACGCTGGCTGTCATGCCGACCGGCGGAGGCAAGTCGCTGTGTTATCAGATCCCAGCGCTTCTGTTTGATGGACTCACTGTTGTAATCTCCCCGCTTATTGCGTTGATGAAAGACCAGGTGGAGCAGCTCCGTGCATATGGCGTCCCATCGCTGTTTATCAACAGCACTTTATCGCCGCAGGAATATCAGGAGAACATGGATTACGTGCGGAACGGCGAAATAAAGTTGCTTTATGTTGCCCCTGAAACGCTCCTCACACCGCGCATTCTTTCCCTTCTTGATTCCATCCAAGTGGATAGCATCACCATAGACGAGGCGCACTGCATCTCTGAGTGGGGACACGATTTTCGCCCCGAGTATCGTCAGATCGTTGAAGTGCGTAAAAGATTTCCGAAGGCAGTTTGTCTGGCGCTCACTGCCACTGCCACATCGCGCGTCCGCAAGGATATTCGCAGCACGCTCAAGTTCTCGACATCCAATGAATTCATCGCCAGTTTCAACCGCGAGAATCTTTATATCGAAGTCGTCCGCAAAGGCGACGTATATCGACAAACCGTCGATATACTTAACCGCCACAAGAATCAATCGGGCATCATTTATTGTTTCTCACGCCGCCAGGTGGACGAGCTTTCCGCGTACCTCAAGATGCGCGGATATTCTGCCCGCCCCTATCATGCGGGGCTGGAGGATTCGGAACGCCGCAATAACCAGGAAGCCTTCATCCGCGATGACGTGCAAATCATCGTCGCCACCATCGCGTTCGGCATGGGCATCAATAAACCCAACGTGCGTTTCATCATTCATACCGACCTGCCCAAGAGCATCGAAAATTATTATCAGGAGATCGGGCGTGCAGGACGCGACGGCCTGCCAGCCCACTGCACATTGTTTTACAGTTATTCGGATGTTGTCAAGATAAACTACTTCATCAATCAAAAGAACGGCGCCGAGAAACGCATTGCGATCCAACACCTGGATGCCATCGTGCGTTATGCAGAAGATGAACGTACCTGCCGCCGCAAGCCGCTCCTCACCTACTTCGGTGAATCATACGAAGCCGAAAACTGTTCCAACTGTGACAACTGCACCTCCGCCCCCACCCCGCTCACAGACATCACCATCTACGCCCAGAAATTTCTCTCCTGCGTCAAACGCGCGGACGAGAAATTCGGCGCGGGGCATATCGCCGATATTTTGCTCGGCTCGAAAAACGAAAAGGTCCTGCGCTGGAAGCACGACAAACTGTCCACGTACGGCATCGGCAGGGAACTGACCAGGAAACAGTGGATGCACGTCGCCCGTCAATTGTTGACGATGGGATACCTCAAACAGGATGGCGAATATCACACGCTGAGTCTCACGGCCAGGGCGTTGGAAACGCTCAAGAAAAGAGAAGCAATTTTCGGCGTCATGCAGGAGGCGGAGCGCGTCCGGCAGGGTGGAAAGAAGAAGGAGGAAATCCAGTACAACAACGCATTGTTTGCGTTACTCCGTCAAAAAAGAAAAGAGATGGCAGATGAAGCGGGCGTGCCGCCATACGTTATTTTTTCGGATCGAACACTGACGGAGATGGCGGCATATTATCCGCAATCAAGTAAGGGTTTGCTGAACATCGCGGGTGTGGGACAGGTGAAACTGGAAAAATATGGTGCTGCCTTTTTGGGTGTGATCAAAGCATATTGCGAAAAGCATGGGTTGGAGGAAATCCCTCATCCCCAGCCCTTACCCTATCGGGCACACGTCTTCCGCGGGGAGAAGGGGGTACGGTCCCCCTCTCCCAATAGGAGAGGGGTTAGGGGTGAGGGAGAGATCGGCACACGAACAAGAATCGTCGCCGAAGCATACAACGATGGAGCAAGCGTTCAGGAGCTGACGGAACGATACGGCGTCAAGGTAAATACCATCCTCGATCATTTGAACAAATATTTGCTGGCAGGAAACAAACTGCGAAGCGCCAACGACCTGCAATCGCTCACTTCGGCAACGCCCGATCAACAGCGAGCCGTCTTCGCGGCGCTCGATGAACTCAGCCCGACCTATCTCAAGCCTGTGTTCGACAAATTGAATGGAGATGTGAGCTATGATGAGTTGAAGATTTTGAGGATGCTGTATTTGACATCACAAGATATTTAGAAAATTAATATGTCACTCTTGGAATTTCAGCAACAGGCAGAAAACAATCGGGGGCAAGAAAAATCTTAATTTACTCGTATAACAATCTTTTGACTCTCGGCTGGCGTAAGAACTGTTCCTTTAAATCGACCTTCTCAAGTCCTTCAGCGATGAATTCAACGGTCTCGCGCGCCTGCCTGCGAAATTTGTCGGCATCGTTATCTTCGCCAAGATTGGAACTGACATCTGCAAGGCTGGCCAGGATGGTCCAAAGATAATGTTTTGCGTCAAGCCCTTCGGCGAGGGAACAGGCTTCCGTTAAATTTTGAAGCGCTTCTTCGAGCCGACCCAATCCAACCAATGCATCGGCTTTTCGACTCAGGATTTCAGGGTTGTTTATCCATCCAAGCGGCGCTATCTCTTCCAACAGATCATCACTGAGCAACAGTGCAGATTGATAATTATTTCTACCAAGTTCCAACTCTATCGCAGTCAACCTCATAATTGCCAAATACCGCGAGCGTATCACCGTCAAAACTGGCTTCAAGGATTCTGAGCCTGCTATTCTTTCAGCAGCGTCCACATTTCCCATCAGTAGGTGCAGGCGGATCAAGGTTGCCAGTGCGGGTGATTTCCAATCGGGCATTTTCTCGTTCGCAGTTTCAAGAGCTCGTTCAGCCATTTCGATCCCTCGACTGGTCTCTCCATATAATCCATAAATCCAGGCAAGCTCAACAGGGATAAGGACAGTGCTGGAGACCAGTCCTCCCTCTTCGCCAGTTTCTATACATTCAATTGCAGATCGAATCGCCAGATCGATGAGGCCGCGATCAAAATAAACATATACTGGGGGAACGCGGCTATAGGACTGCCCCCAGTAATTATCGGTTTGTTTGCTGATCTCATAAGCCTGCTCGGAAAAAGACAAGGCTTTGTCAAAATTTCCAGCGAAATAATTTGCCATGCCGGAAGCGCCCAGATTATCTGCCAGCATGACCTGATTATCCTGCTGTGCCCACAGTTTGTTTGCTTCATCGAACACTTCAAATGCCTTCTCAAATGCACCAACACCTTGATAAACACGCCCGGAGTCGTTCAACGTAAATGCCAACTGATCAAGGTCACCCACCTGCCGCGCCAAATCAATTGTCGGTTCGCAATGCTCAAGAGCTTCTTCCACGCGATTGGAAAACAGGTAATTTAACATCAGATTCCAATGCAGTTTTGCCTGGGCGGGAATGTCTTCCAACGCTATCGCGAGTTCAAGCGCCTGTTTGAGTATATTTTCTCCCAATATCGGATCATAGACGGTCGTGAGCGTCGAATGGATGGTGGCAAGGCCCATCAAAGCTTGGAGTTCCATCGAACGGTCTCCGCGTTCGATGGACGTTTTTTCCATATCTTTATAGGTTTTCTGTGCCTGTTCATATCGACCAGAAAGTTCATAAACTGCTCCAAGCTGTACAAAGATGGAAGTTAAAAGGTCATTTTCAGTGTTTTCCCGCCTGGCAACCTCAAGCGCCCGATTGAAATGAGTTGCAGCTTCGGCGTTGGCATATATACGTGCGGCTTTCTCGCCTGCGATGATGTCATATTTCAATGAACGTTCATCACCCGCGCTATAAAAATGATAGGCAAGCAGTGGCGCAAACTCTTCGATTCGATTTTCGTATAAACTTTCCATCGTCTCGGCGATCTGTTTATGAAGCTCTGTACGTTTTCTAATTAAGATCGATTCATAGGCCGCTTCTTGGACAAGAACATGTCGAAACCCGTATTCACCGCTGACCGCTTCGATCAGGCTGGCTTCTTTAAGATATTGAATTTGCGGGGCAAAATTTCCATTCAAGTTGGTCAACCGTTTCAATATGCGCACATCAAACAGACGCCCAATCACTGCCGCGTTTTGTAGAACATGTTTGGGCGTTTCAGGCAAGCGATCAATACGCGCGCTCAAAACACCACGCAATGTATTCGGTAGTGTGATTTTCGTTTTATCGCCTACCGCTCTCCAATGATCATTCTCATGCACGATCTGGTTTGTTTCGATCAGTGAGCGAATGATCTCCTCTACAAAGAAAGGATTGCCCTCGGCTTTGTGCATGATCAGATCCATGATCGGTTTCGGCAGGTCATTTACACCGAGCAAATTTTTCAACAGAGTTTCTGTTTGTTCACCCTGCAACGGCGTGATATCGACCGAGTGAAAATCATCTCCCAACTTTTCTTTCATCTGTTGGATCGTATTCCAACCCGCTGCATCTCTATCAGGCCGGGACATACAAATAAATAAGATCGGCTGCTCGGCATTCAAATCTATAACATTAAGTAATAAATTCAACGAAGCTTCATCCGCCCAATGCAGGTCATCAAATACAAGCACCAATGGATTCTCTTTCGCAAGCCTGCGCAAAAATCCGCCTACGGTTTCAAGTATCTTTTTGTTAAGCGCGTCGCCTTGCAAGGCTGTCACAATTTTCGCGCTCTCTTCACTTTCCACGGCAAGTACTGCTTCCAGAAACGGCAAATCTTCTGATGGCAGATTGCCCAGCTTTGCACGCACCTCGACGGGTGAATCGTCTTCATGCGCATCAATTGCCTGACGAATGACCTGCCGCCACGGATGATAGCTGACCGAACGTGTATAGGATAATGAGTCGCCTCTCAACCAGAGGTAACGCGAATCGGATTTTTTCAACTCTGCGATCAATGTGGATTTTCCCAACCCCGCCTCACCTACCACAGCGACAACTGATCCTGCCCCCTCAGCCAAATCCTTCAACCGATCCTTCAACGCCTCCATTTGTGATTCGCGCCCCACCAACGGAGAGGACAAACCCTCGAGTCCGCGCAGTTGACCCGGCCTGGATTTGACACCCAGAACGCGATAGGTTTCGATCGGAGCAGACTTCCCTTTGACCTCCACTTCGCCTAATGGCTCCACATCGAAGAATGGCGCAACCAGTTTATACGTTTCGTCTGAGATTTGAATCGTGCCAACCCGCGCGGTCTGCTCCATGCGCGCGGCGAGATTGATCGCATCGCCGATGGCGGTGTATTCCATTCGCAAGTCCGAGCCGATTTCGCCGACAACGACCAGGCCGGTATTAATTCCCACGCGCAGACCAAACTCAAGTCCATGTTTGAGGCGGATTTCCTCGGCGTAGGGTTTGATCCCCTCCTGAATTTCCAATCCCGCCAGCACCGCCCGCTGCGGATCGTCCTCATGCGTGATCGGTGCACCGAAAAAAGCAAGGATGGCATCGCCCATCAGTCGCGGTACGAATCCCTCATATTTATAGATCGGGCGAATCATGTACTCGAAGATACCGTTCATGATCTCCGTCCAGATTTCGGGATCCACCTGCTCAGCGGCAGCGGTCGAGCCTTTCACATCGCAGAACAACATTGTGATGACGCGCCGCTCGCCCGCCATCACATCGTGCGAACGCGCGGCCTCAAGTTTTGTGATCAATTCCTGTGGAAGATAACGGTCGAGATTGAACTGAGATTTCTCCCCCGTTGATTCGACAACCTCCGCAAGGGATGTGCCATCCCTCTCGCCAACAGTCAACGAAAGGGACGTTCCGCAATTCATGCAAAATTTGGCAATATCAGGGTTTTCCGCTTGGCAATTTGGGCAGTTCATATAATTTTTATTGATTCTAGCATATCGAAGTTTTCCTATGCTAGGCTTATCAATAATATCATTGCTCTGCCATAACATTTTCGTTCTGTTACGGCAGTCACTTTTATCGTATGATGGTGTTAATATTTTCAAGTTAGAACATCATAATCGTTGGCAAATGACGCCGCGCAGGAAGGCTGATCATAGGGCGTGGAAGCATTTTGAGCTTGAACAGGAATCCGTTCAGGGATCTGGGAAAAAATTTATTGGTTTGATGTTATGTCGCCAAAGTGACAGACAAAGGTGACAAAAAGTTGTATATTAAGACCAACGTTATCCAAACCCAATCATGAAGGAGATAAACATGAAGACCATAAACAGAAAAGTTGCTGCCAGATTGTTCAAGAAGTTGTCCGCGTTACGAGCCAGCCTCACCAACGAAGAACGTGCCATCCTGGATGGAATCATCGGTGTGGAGGAAGTCGCTGCCCACAAATTCACATCCAAAGCCGTTGACAAGGCGGTAGGCAAAGCAACGAGCAAAGCCACCATCAAGGCTGTCGAAGTCGCTGCTCACAAAATCACCGACAAAGCGGTAGACAAGGCGGTTGGCAGAGCCACGAGCAAGGCTACCAACAAGGCTGTTGAAGTTGCTGCCCATAAGTTGACCGACAAAGCGGTTGACAAGGCGGTAGGCAAAGCAACGAACAAGGCCACCAACAAGGCCGTCGAAGTCGCTGCTCACAAGGCGACCTCCAAAGCGGTTGATAAGGCTACGAACAAAGCAGTTGACAAGGCCGTAAGTAAGTCCACGTTCCGAATTGCCTTCGATCCCAACTCCGAGGAATACAAGATCGTAGACTAACGATTATGGATAACCAATAAGTGGATTTTCTGCTGTACATCCGATTGCAGAAAATCCACTTTTCAATATATACTCGAAACGGCAAAACAGGCGCGACCAGCGCTATTTTCTCTTTCAAATCAATTGTGGATGACAGGTAACAGCATGGAATCAGATAAGAATATCAATGAAGAGAAATTATCCGAGCAGTTACAGCGATTGCTCATATCCATTGAGGCCGGCGGGCGGGCAATTTTACCGAGGTCCAACGACACATTATTGAGTTCCATTGTTGAGGCGGCGGCGAAAATCTTCGGGGCGGCAGCAGCATCAATACTGCTTGTGAACGAAGAAGAGGAAGCGCTGGAGTTCAAGGTCGCTTTCGGGCCATCGGAGCAGGATCTGGTCGGCACCAAATTTCCTTATGACAAAGGCATTGCGGGATATGTGTTCATGACAGGTATGCCCATCGCCACATCCAATGTGAGGGAGGATAAACGCTTCAACCAGGACTTTGCCAAAAGCACAGGCTACGTTCCAAACTCGATCCTTGCGACGCCGCTCATCTCATCCGAAGATAAAGTGATCGGCGTGATGGAAGTGCTGGATAAGATCAGCGCCACATCCTTTGACATGAAGGATATGGAACTCATGGGCTTGTTCGCCCAGCAGGCATCCATGGCGATCGAACAATCACAGCAAATAGACGAGGTGCAGGACGCGATGGTGCGGGCGTTGAACAACCTTATCAAAGCGGACAAATCCAAACCGTCACCGGAATTACACACAGTCCTCGACGAATCACTGGACATGCAAGACCAGAAGATGGACCTGCTCGAACTGGCGGACCTGTTCAACCAGATCAGCGCGCTCGGCGAAGCGGAACGGAAAGCCTGCATCCAAATCTTGGAAGTTTTCGCCAACATGGGCAAAACCGACTC
>DATHRQ010000174.1:0-2514 GCA_035465095.1 Anaerolineales bacterium
ATCCATCCTTCGATAATTGATGTTTGAGCGACAGCACCATCACCACCGCACCCATCGATTTCAACCCGAGCAGACCCTTCAAGTAATTTTCAGGCAGATCGAGACACATCTTTGACATCAGCCCCGGGGACGTGGTGACCAAAACCTTATCGAACGACTGGACAACACCGCCCGCGTCAATGGACAGACCCTCCGCCTGATTCTTCTTAATGAATTTGACCCCCGTCCCAAGCTGTATCTCCACACCCATTTCGCGCAGTTTTTCAGCAAACAGGTCGGAGAATTTTTGAAAGCCGCCCTCGAACGTGCCCAGGCGCGTTGTGCGTGCCTTGATGCGCGCCCACATCCAGGCCATGTTCACGTCTTTATAGAACGGGCCGAACTTCCCGATCAACAGCGGCTTCCACATCTGTTCATAGACTTCCCTGCCGGCCCATTTCAACATCCATTCATCGGCAGTAAATTTTTCGAGGGCGCGCCAGTTGTTCGTGAGGCGTAAAAACAGTCCGACGAATCCAAAGCGGATTTTGTTGAGACCATACCCAAGTCCGGGAAAGCGAAGCGCATTGACGATCGAATCGAAGGGATAGAATTTATCCTTGTACAACATCACCGTCAGCGGACGCGGGAAGATGACCTTGTCATCCAGACCCAGTTCCCTGATCAGACCCAGCATGTGATCGTCCGATTGGAACCAATGGTGATAGAACTTTTCGACCGACCAGTCCCAATGCGGTTCCTTGAACCCGGCAGCCAGCCCGCCGACATGTTTTGCAGCCTCGTAGATCGTTACCTCGTGCCCCGCATTTCTCAGGTCATACGCGGCAGACATGCCGGCATACCCGGCGCCAATGATCGCAATTTTCATATGCGCTCCATTATACGTGACAGTCACCTTTAGGTGACTGTCACTGGGTTATTTGATTTGGCTCTCCACTTTTTCAGCAAGGACTTTTAATTTGCCCCATTTTTGCCGTACGATGTAGATCATCGCCAGATTTTGGATCCAGCGCATTTCGCACTTGGGATTCTCTGCCAGATGCTCGAAGACTTCGATGGCTTTATCGTCAGTGCGGCGGGATTTGGCATATTCTGCCGCCAGCTGCGCCAAGTAGGCTTCCTGTTTTTGGCGTAGTTGAGATTCCTGGGCTAGTTTTTCCCGGGTTTGCAGCACCCGTTCATGGACTCTGGCGACCGCATTTTCCAATTCCTCCACGGTGAAGGGCTTGATGAGATATTCCTGAACGCCGATCGACATGGCGGTGCGCAGGGTGGTCGTATCCTTTTCAGCGGAGATGATCACGCAGCCGGTATCGGGATGGATCTTTAATATCTCGCTGTAGGCGGTCAGGCCGTCCATTTCGGGCATGTTGATGTCAAGAAAGACAATATCGGGGTGGTGTTCCTTTGCGAATTCAACGGCCTGCAGTCCGTTCGAGGCGATGGCAACCACCTCCACGTTGTCTATGGTGGCCAGCATCAGCCGGGTATTGCGGCGCGTCTCCTGAATATCGTCGGCGATGAGCACCCTCATTTTTTGGTTTGAAATTACTTCGGGTTGCGTCATTTTATGCTTCCTTTGGTGCCTAAATTACCTGTGCTTCAAGTATAACCGAGGGATATGTACGTCTGCCTCCATCGATACTCCCATTATGATCTTGTCAGATTTTCTGCAGTTTCCGCCCGCAGTGAATCGCTCCATCGAATACCTTCGCGTGCCAGATAATATACGCCCAGGGCCGTGATCGGCACCCACAGCGCGACGTGGAGCACCAGCGTGTATCCCACTGCGACGGAATGTTCGACACCATAGGCTGTCAGCACGGCGATGCCGGGCGCGTCGAACGTGCCGATGTAACCGGGCGCGGAGGGGATGGTCGTTGCCAGATTGACGATGCCGTTCATCAACATCAGTGCGAAGAACGAGACGCTGAAGTCGAATGCGTGCATCACGAACCAATATTTACCCGTTTCCAATAACCAAATGATGACGGATGTAAAGAAGACCATCAGCACATTGAACGGCGAACGCAGCGAGGCAAGCCCGTCCAGGAATTTGTTCATCAGGCTGATCACTTTTTTATGCAGCCGTTTCGGCAATAACTTGTAAATGAACCAAAGCCCGATCCTTGCGCTCATATGCGGCAACATTGCGGCAATAAGAAAGACGATCAACGCTCCAATGAAAACACCTGTTCCGATAAGCGCCACCTGTTGAATGTTCCCCACGAAGCCGGAAGCGCTGGTCAGTTTTGCCAGTTCACCCAGGTTGACGAACACAAAAGCCAGCATCACCACGCCGTCGAAGATGCGCTCGACGATGATGGTGGCAAGGGAGGCTGAGACCGATACGCCCTCTTTGCGTTTAAGAATCACTGCTCGTAACACTTCGCCTGCGCGGGCGGGGTAGATATTGTTGCCCATGTAGCCGATGGTTGTGATGGGGAACATGGTCTTCGTTGGGATCTTCTTGATGGGGCCAAGCAGGTAATGCCACCGCCATGCCCGAATCCA